>NZ_LROR01000028.1:0-66636 GCF_001675205.1 Clostridium coskatii
TTTGAATCCATACATTTTAATATTATATAATGTTCCAGCACCCGTAAAATGTAGAACTCCAAAAATATAAAGTGCAAAAATAAAATTCCAAATTAAAAATCTTTTTTTATTTCTCATTTTATCTTTTCTAAATACTACATGTAGAATCACATATGTGATAAAAAACGGAATTAAAACAGAAAGCATTTCATATCCAATCAAAACCCAATTACGTATATCACTCATTATAGCTCTCCTTTCCTTATACACATCAAACATGCATGTGAGATATTGTCGTTGATATATCAATTTAGCTATTATTTTTGCATCTTTCTTATTATTCTTTGTAGGATTGTTACATCACTACTATAGACTTATTTATTTTTAATATTTTATATAATAACCAATATTAAAAATATAATTTGTAAAATCGTATAAAATTTAGATATTCTCTAAGAAAGTTGTAAACAATATCTAATTGTTTTAGAAGGTGGGATAAAATGAACGCAGTTTTGACAGTAATACCAATTATACTTATTAGGTATGGACTTTTAAGTATAGTAAACAAAGAAGCACTTAAACGTGCGGGTTTATTTGCTCCAGTAATCGGAAGAGAAAAAGTAGCATATTGGGTTTATCAAATTTCAACTACCTTTATTTTACTATATTTGTTATTACTTAAAATCAGGGAAAACTCTGAGTGGTTTTATATAGGTCTAATAATCTATAGTTTGGGGATTATTTTATATGTGGTATCTATAATAAATTATGCTAATCCTAAAATGAGTGGAATAAATTTAAATGGGTTATATCGAGTATCCCGAAATCCTATGTACATTGCATATTTTCTTTCTTTCTTAGGATGTGTATTTCTAACTCAATCAAGGATATTGCTTGTGCTATTAATATGTTTTCAAATATCAGCGCATTGGATTATTCTTTCAGAAGAAAGATGGTGTATTAAGAAATTTGGAGAAGAATATTTAAAATATATGAATAGAGTAAGACGTTATATTTGATAGGTATAATAAAATTTTATTTCACCCATAATTCACATTTTTTTATTATATAAAAAAATATATAAAATGGGGCCATAACCAACATGGCTCCATTTATGATCTCTGAACATTATATAACTCATCTACCATAATTCTATTCTTATACATATACTGCATATCTAACCCTATGATATAATGTATTTTAGATGTAAATTTGTAGTTCATGATGTTATTTATATAAAGACAATGGATTAAAGAGAAATTCACAGTTGTAAATTTATGTGTCATAATCGTATAATATGAGACCATTTATAGAATCTCTATTTTTCTTTATAATTAATAGATTATGTTTCTAAAAACTTCAAAAGAGCATTTTTATTTAATACGAGAATTTTTTTATATTTAGTATTAATCCATTGATATTGAGAGAATTTGTTTAAAGTTCTGCTTACCGTAACTCTACTTACACCTACAGCCTTCCCAATATCCTCATGGGTACAATCAATAGAACAATTAGTAGATAGACTCACATTTAGTAGATATTGAGCAATTCTTTTCTCTGCTGGTACAAATGAAATATTGTCAATTTCATTTGATAACATTCTTACCTTTTTCGATAGAAGCTCTATGAAATTCAAAGCAAGAAGTGGCTCTTTTTGAAAATATAACATAATATCAGATTTATTAATACTGATGATTTCTGAATCTGAAAAAGCTTTTGCCGATGACATTCTTGGAAAGCCATCAAAAAAAGAAGCTTCTCCAAAAATTTCTCCCTTTTTATAAATTGCTAAAATTTTTTCTAAGCCATCTGTGGAATTTACAAAAGCTTGAACTCTTCCTTCTTTTAGGTAATAAAAATTTTTAGCAATTTCTCCTTGACGATAAATTATTTGATTATCTTTAAACATCTGTGCAGGTTTTGCCTTAAAAGTTTCAAACAATCTAGTAGGAACACCTATTTTATGGACTAAAAATAAATCCCATGTATTCAAGAAAAAACACCTCAATTTAGTAATTATTTTTTAATTGTATCATAGTTTACATTCTTCATAAAAGTTTTATGTAATAATATAATAAAACAATTTATGGAGGTAGCAAAAAATGAAATGGAATAGTAATCTATATGATAATAAGCATTCTTTTGTAGCAGAATACGGTAAGTCTATGATTAATTTTGTAAATGTGGGAAAAGAGCAAAAAATTTTGGATTTAGGATGTGGTACAGGGGTATTAACAAATGAGCTGGCAAAAAACGGTGCAACTGTTATTGGAACAGATTTATCAAAAAATATGATTGATAAGGCAAAATCTAATTATCCTAACTTAATCTTTCAAGTGGAGGATGCAACAAGTTTGCCTTTTAAAAATGAGTTTGATACTGTTTTTTCTAATGCGGTTTTTCATTGGATATCAAATCAAGAAAAATTGTTGCATTCTGTTTATACTTGTTTAAAAGATAATGGGACGTTGATTTGTGAATTTGGAGCACAAAATAATATAAGTCAAATACAAACTGCTTTTGAAAAGGTAATAGAACAAAAGGGATATTCTTATTGTTCACCATTCTTTTTTCCTTCAAAGGAAGAATATAAGTTATTATTAGATCAAGCTGGTTTTGAAGTAAAACATATCATTGAATATGATAGACCAACACCACTTGCTGATGAGGAAAAAGGACTACGTAACTGGATTTGTCAATTCTTTGCAAGTGATTTACTAGAATTTTCAGATGAACAAAAGGAGCAAATATTACTTGAAACAGAAAAACTTTGCAAAAATAGCATATGGAAAAACAACCAATGGGTAGCGGATTACAGGCGTATTCAAATTATTGCAGTTAAAAATAAAAACAATCGTACCAAATGAATATAATAGGTAATTATATTTTTTAGTTCGGAATGTTATTTTTGTACGAAATAAATATAAAAGAGGAGCTATACTTAGTATAGTTCCTTTTTATGATCCTTGACTATTTGTTATTATATTTGTGCCTTATATATTCAATAAAATTCTCAATTTCTATTTGAGCATCTTCTGGTAGATTGCTGTAATCTTGATTTAAAGGTCCTTTCTTAGTTTGGCTATTTGCTTTACTTATAAAATAAGTTGATATAGTGCCAGTAAGTAAACTTATAAGGCCTATTCCCATTACCATGAGAATAGTTGCTGTTATTCTTCCAGGAATGGTTGATGGCGATATATCTCCATAGCCGACGGTTGTGGCAGTTACAAAACTCCACCAGAAAGCATCGCCTAAAGATTTTACAGTTGCTTCCTTTTCAAAAATATATATAGAAAAGGCGCCTATAGTTATTGTTATTATATTTGCATATATTAAGTATGCTAGACCATTCATATATATAAAGTTTTTAGTTTCTCTTTTAGATTTTTCTAAAAATGCTAGGAGCCTAACTAATCTAAAAAATTTTGTCAATCTAATTAATTTTACTGCTCTAAAAAGCCTTGTAGCTCTGAAAAAAGAGTTAAATGGTATTATAGCTATTAAATCAAAAATATTTTCCTTGAAGAATTTCTTTTTATCTTTAGAAATAATGAATCGTACAAAATAATCGACCGTGAATATAATTAAGATGGAATTGTCAATGTAATTATAAGGTGATATATCTATATTAATTTTATTACCTAGGTCTAGAAAAGCTAAAATTACAGCAGTAAATGAAAATAATATGACAAAAAAATTATATATTTTATGTAGTTTCTTAGAGTCATAAAATTTCATTAATCGTTACCGTCTTTCTACCTAGATTTATCAAATTTATATTTAACCAGTTGTTTAGCAACGCCATAATAATTGGCCAATTGATTTACATATAATATTAAAGTTGCTAAATGTTATTGGAATTATATAACTTATCTGCGGCAACATAAGCAGCTTGTCCCATATAAGTACATTACATGTCCAAATTCTATACGTAATACTACTTTGTTTTATTGTTACTTAAAGCTATTCCTAAAGCAGCTCCAATTGATATTCCTAAAGCAAGATTATTGAATAATACTCCAAATGAAATACCCAAACTTATTCCAATAGCTAAATAATCATAACCTTTTTTATTTGTCTTTTTATTTTGTTCCATAAATAAATTCCTTTCCCAATAAATCTAAAATATGATGCAATTTGGATTTTACACATATATTCTCTTATAAAGCAAGTGGATCTATGATAGTGAAGCAGAGCATGTCCTAATTCATGTGCCAATACAATAACTTTTTCAACTTCATTCAAGTTAAAGTTTATTATTAGACTAATGTAAAATCCCTTAGTATTTTCCCTTTTTCCTACCAACATCAACTAAATTGTTTCACAATATTTTCATATTAAGTTAAAACTTCATATGTGCAAAAGTTGAGTTAATTATATTTTATCATCATTGTTTAGAAGTAAAAAGGATGGTTATAATTTAGATATGTAAATAATAATGAAAAGGGGAAAGTAAAGTGTTTCCTGTAGAATTAAAGAATATAAATATAGAAGATATTTCTTTAGAAACAGATGTGATAAAAAAAATACCTGAAGAAATAGCTAGGGATAATTGTTTAATAGCTTTAAAGATGGAAGAAAATAAATTATTTATAGCCGTAGATAAAGTACCAAGTTTTAATTTAATTGAGGAACTAAAATTTATATTGGGAAAAGAACTTAAATTTTTTAGGACTAGTAGGGAAGTTATATTTAAGCTAATAAATAAGTACTACTGCAAACAAAATTTAGATCATGCATTGAAAGACATAAAGTTAAAAGAGAGTATTCCAGAATTAATTGCTAATCCACTTAAAGATAAATATAAATTTCAAGGTTCTCCAGTTATAAAGGCAGCTAATTACATAATTGACAAGGCTATAGATGAAAGAGCTAGTGATTTGCATATAGAACCATTTGAAAATGGTGTTACCATAAGAATGAGGGTAGATGGGATTATGAGGGAGTATATTAAAATACCAAAGTCTATCTATCCTCTTTTGTGCACTAGGATAAAGATAATGGCAGAGCTTGATATAGCAGAAAAGAGGATACCCCAAGATGGAAAGATAAAATATGTTAAACAAAATCTAAACTATGACGTAAGGGTATCTACCCTTCCTACTATATATGGTGAAAAAATAGTTCTAAGAATTTTATATAGAGATGAAAACATAAGAAACATGGCTACATTAGGATTTTCAAAAGAAAGTGAAGATAAAATAAAAAGAATGCTATGTTGCGATCACGGACTTCTTCTAGCTGTCGGGCCAACCGGTTCCGGGAAGTCCACCACGCTTTATTCCCTATTAAATAATATAAATAGGTGTGAAAAAAATATAGTGAGTATAGAAGATCCTGTGGAATATACATTAGAAGGTATAAATCAAGTAAATGTAAATACCAAGATAGGGTTTAATTTTGCAGAAGGATTGAGAAGTATACTAAGGCAGGATCCAGATGTAATAATGGTAGGTGAAATAAGAGATGAGGAAACAGCTCATATAGCAATAAGGGCAGCAGTAACGGGACACTTGGTTTTAAGTACACTGCACACTAATAATCCTCTTGAATCTGCCATAAGGCTTCAAGATATGGGAGTACCAGAATATTTTATAGAAGATGCTCTGGTAGGCGTAATATGCCAGAGACTGGTTAGAAAAATATGTACTCATTGTAAAAGTAGGTATGTACCTTCACTTCAAGAGGTTAAAGAACTAAATTTATCTTCTAATTGTTATTTATATAAGGGAAAAGGATGCTCAAAATGCAGCCATACGGGATATAGAGGAAGAACAGTAGTCTACCAGATAGTTAGTAGAGAAGATATTAGAAGACAGTATAGAAAAGATAATAAAATTAATTTTAAAGATGGTATAAAAAAATCAAATACTATTTCATTGAGAGAAAAATGTATAGAGCTTATTAAATCAGGAATTACAACTTATGAAGAACTATTAAGGCTAAATTTATCCGATGACTACCCGCACTAATATTCCCACTTTTTCAAGTGGGAATAAAGAGCGGCTATGTCCCTGGATAACGATTTCTAAGTATCAGATGGAGTTAAACTCCATCTGATACCAAGAACTCTGTTTATTTGATTGCGATATTAAGGTTAGGTGATGGAACATAATAAAATACTGGGCAATTGATACAAAAGGTAAAAAAATTAAAGGCAAATGTGAAGAATCTGCATTTACAAAATTAAAATATACCTTAAGGAAAAAGGAATATTTTATATATCAGACTATTTCTTTAGAAAGTTATAAAAAATTTTTTTTTAAAAATCCAGGACCAATGGATATAAGCGTACTATGTAGTCAACTGAGTGTTATGCTGGGGGCTGGAATAAACATATCAAGAGTACTTGATAATTTGGAAACTCAGTGTAATAAAAATTCCTTAAGATTAGCATTAAAATCTATAAAAGAAGATGTAATTAAAGGTCAAAGTATACATAGTAGTATGGCAAAGTTTAAAAATATATTCCCTAATTTTATGATTGAAATGATAAGAGTAGGCGAAACTAGTGGAAAACTGGATGAAGTATTGGCAAAACTATCTGAATATTATGAAAAGAAAAATAATATAATGTCCACTATAAAAGCTTCCCTTATATATCCAGTAGTAACTTTGATAACTTCTATATTCATTGTAATGTTTTTGATGATTAAAATAATACCACAATTTACAGATATTATACAGTCAAATGGAGGTGAAATACCAACCTTGACCAGAGTAGTAATGGGCATATGTCAGCTTTTAAAATTGTACTATTTGCAAGGAATTGTAATTCTAATTCTAAGTCTATTGTTGAGCTATAAATTTAGTAAAAGCAGTAGGGGAAGAAAAATTAGAGAGAGTATAAAGTTCAGAATACCTTATTTTAGCAAGGTTTATAATAAAATGTTTATTTTTAAAATATGTTCAGCTATGACTGTACTTAGTGAATCAGGAGTTAACATATTGAAGGCTTTAAAAATAATTAGGAATTTAATTGAAAGTGAAATTATGGCTGAAAGATTAGAAAACTCAATAAAATATATAGAACAAGGAGAAAGTATGAGCGATGCCTTAAATAAGGCAAAAATAAATGATAAATTATTCATATCCCTTGTTCAAACAGGAGAGGAAACGGGACAGATTGATTTAATGTTTGCTAAATTAGAAAAACTGTTTGGCAGTGAACTAGATAGGTATTTCGAAAAATCAACTAAAGTTATAGAGCCAATGATAATAATCATTCTTTCCTTATTTGTTGGAATATTTATTATATCTGCACTTATGCCTATTTTTACTATAATGGATTCTACTCTATAAATTAAAAAGAAAGCTGGGTTATAAATTATGAAGGTACATAAAAAGAAAAAAGGATTTACCCTTATAGAACTTATGCTTGTAGTTGCTATAATATTAGTTCTTTTAGGATTTTTGGTTCCTAAATTTTCTGGATATCAAAGTAAGGTAAAAACTGCTAAAGCCATAAATACGGCTAAACAGCTAGAAACAGCTGCTATGGCCAGCTATGGAAATAGTGATGGAAAATTTGATACAGCTGATGTGCAGGAATGTTTATCAAAGCTTACTTCTGCAGAAAACCCGCAAGTTTCAGCTGGGGACAGTGATCAATTTATAACTATAAACTATAAAAGTGATGATAAAGATTATACTTTAGAAATAAATGCTCAGGAAAGTTCCTATAAAGTAAAAGATGGAGATAAGCAGGTATTTCCAAAATGAGAAAATTCATAATTTAATATTTGATTGTACTTGTAAAAATTGTTGAATGAGGAGAATAATTTTATGGCTGATAAAATTAAAAAAAGGGGATTTACTGTTATAGAACTTCTCTTAGTACTCAGCATATTTTCAATACTTTTAAGTTTTAGTCTGGTTAACTTAGGTGCTTTTGGTAATCTTAAGAATAAGATAGATGTTGATCTTACTAATAATAATATTTTAGACTTTATAAATAAATCTAAAACCTACTGTAGAGACAAGAAAGAAGAAGGAGGATACATTTATTTTGATACAAAAAACAATCAAATAACTTTTAATGTAGCATCGAGTGAAATATTCAAATTAAAGTTACCAGAAGGATTTGTATTAAACCGTGTAAGGGAGGATAACAGAATAAAAATAGATAACATGGGAATTACAGAGGATGCCTGCAGTATAAAATTTAAAGACAGGAAGGGAGAAATGCATTGCATTACTATGTGCGTGGGGACAGCTTACGTAGATATAAAGTATTAATTTGTAAACTAAAAAACTTTGTGGTAAAGATGTTACCTCATAGGAAAAAGATACTGGTCAAAAGAGGATTCACATTAATTGAGGTGTTGTGCAGCATAACTGTTTTCTCGGTATTATTTATGACTGCACTGTTTATTCAGGTAGATGCACTTAAAGTAAAAACATATAACGAAGAGATGAATAATTGTACTTTAGTTATGGAATATGTGAAAAATAGTATTATGTATAACTGCAGCTATGATAGTTTGTTGAATTTAAGGATGAAAGAAAGAACATATATAGACTGCAGCAACTTAAAGTTTCAACATATCAAGAACATAAATGTAACCACTCTGTTTTCAGATGAAAAACCTTTAAAAGAACCTTACATAATTTTAAAGGTAACGGGTGAAAAAGTGCTAAGGGTAAATTTGCAGCTCCATGCTAAAATGTATGGAAATATAAAGGTTGAGGAATGTGATTTTTATAAAGGAAATTATAAAAAGTAGATTAGATGTAAAAAAAGGATTTACAATTATAGAAATGCTTATGGTCATAGCTTTGGTAACGGCAATAACTACCACACAAATAATTGTTATATCGAAATATATGAAATTACACAGAGAAGAAATAAATTATAGTAGGGAAAACTTTTGTGTAAATGAAGCTTTTATAATAATTGAATATCAGATAAAAGCTGCAAAATACATAGATATAAAAAACAATATGATAATTTTAAGGAGATATGATGATAAAGGATATGATTATATAAAAAAGGACAGAAAATCTAATATCATAATTTCTTATGGTAGTCCTGATTCTTCCACTGTAAATAATGTGTTAAAAAATGTTGATAACTTTTATGTGGAAAGGCAGGGAAAAGTATTCTATATATCTATAAATACAAAGAAAGGTAATTTGTATAGAAGATGTTTTGCTATGGAAAAAGAAAAGTTAAAAAAGGATTTATATTGATATATGTGCTTTTTATAGGGTGTATGTGTATTTTAATTTCTCTTGGATGCTACAGCATGGAAATGCACATTAGATCAAACAATTTAAACAGCCATAAAAAGTCTATTCAGGTGGATGTAACTGAAAAATACAGGGAATACCTTTTTACGGAGCTAAATGAGTATATAAGTAAAAATCCATCTTGTGATGATAATGGAATAAAGCAGTATATATCTTCTTTAGACAATTTTAAAATATATTTTGAAGAATGTTATATTTTCTATAACAAGAATACGGATTGCTTTAAAGTGGAGTATATTTTTAATGGTGAATTTTATAAAGAAGAAACTTATGAGTATGAAGTTAAAAATAAAGATATACTGTATAGCTGCATAGATTATTCTTTTAAGAAAGGTGGCTTAGAAAAGTGAATGAAAAAGCTATTTTAGAAATTAATAATAAAAGTATAACATATAGAAGAATGGCGAAAAAACATTCTATATTCAATTTATTGAAGAAAAATAAAATAGATGAGAATGTTATTCCTGTAAATAATATCGAGAACATAAGAATTGATCTGAAAAATAAAAGATTGTTTATATTAGTACATGGAGAAGAGATATATGTAACTGTTATGAAATTACCTAAATTGAAAAGTAAACTCCTCTACAAAGTCATAAGAGATGAATTAAAAAATAAATTTAAAAATCTAGATAATATAATGTTTTCCTATGAAATAGTTCAATCTAGTAAATACAATTTAGAGGTAATGGTTTCTTGTATGAACTGGCATGGCATGGATATAGCAAAAATGTGCAGTGATAGTGGAGCTGATATTAAACAAATAGTACCAATTCAGTTTTATATGTGGGCAAAGTATAAAAACAGGATAAAAGATGAAAATTACATATTCATTTTAAATATGAATAATATTATATATTTTATGGCTTGCTATAGAGATAAGATTATATTGAATAATGTATATAAAGATATATTTAAAGATGGTTTTTCAGAAATTTTAGAACAATTTAGATTTAAATTAAATATTTTAATGCCCAATTTTAACTTTGTTACTATAATCTTCGTGAATTTTATTTACAAAGATATAATAGAAAGTCTTTCTACAAGTTATAAATGTAGAGACTTAGGGGATTTAAGATAGTTTACTTGAGTTATTGTCATAGGGTGTTATGAAATTAGAATAATGAAATTAAGAGGTAGTTTGGTATATGAAAAACTTATATTTTTTACCACAGTGGTGTATAGAAAAAGGAGAAACTAAAAAGAATAAAAGTCTTAAGTTTCTTATTTTGCTTATTTTAATAGTAAACATAATATTTTTAGATACGCTTATAATAAATAGAAATCAATTAAATGATGTAGAAACTAGGTTGAAAGAACATAGTTCTGTAAAAAAGTTATCACATGATAAAAGTAGTACTTTTGAAAATTACTTAGATTTTTATAATTACATATATTTAGGAAGAAACTTTAAAAATGTAAATATAGAAAATAGAAATCTAGATTTAGATTTTGAGGGAAATGAAAAAGAATGTTTTTCACTAATTGGAGATGCAGAAAAATCAAATAAGTTTATAATTAAAAATTTTAAGCTTATAGGAAATGATGAAGGAGGAAAGAAACTGTGGAAAGTCAATCTAAAATTAAAATAAAAGGAATTTGTTTTATCCAATGGTTTAGTCTTTAGGTTTTTTTAAGTGTTAGCGGAGAAAAATCTATTAAAATTGTACATTATAAATTTAATGAAGGTGGAATATTAATAATGAATATGGTAAATAATATATATAGAATTATTATAATATTTTTAGTGTGCAGTTGCACTGTACTTTTAATAAAAAATTATAATGTGCTCAAAAGCATACATAGTGAAAATGTTAAGCTTCAATTTGTAGAAAAAAACTCAAAAACCCAAATAAAAGATAAGGAACAAGTGAGTTATACTGATATTTTGAGAAAATTAAAGTGTATAGAAGGTATGCAGGTAATTAATGTTGCAAGCAATAATGATGGGAAGCTAACCGTACAGTTTGAAGTAATAGGAAATCAAGCTGAAATCAAAAGTATTCTGGAAAAAGTTAAAAAAATCAAATATTTTAGTAACATAGATAATATTAAAATTGAACAGGATAAAATTCAAGGTATAAAAACGAAGGCAGATGTAAATTTTATCCGAAACTATTAATTCTTCATTCTTAACTATTAACTAAAAAAATTACGTTGTAATTTTTTTATATTAAGTGAAAGTTTCATATTGTGTATTGAAGCAAGCACACATTAATATTTGCAAATAATCACAAGTTTTGATAAAATAACATTGTTCACTATGATGATAGAATAATATTATTTTAAATTTTATTTATTAAAATAACAATTTTATCATTTAAATTATTAGCTAAATTTGATTTCAAATTTAGCAGGGAGTAATCTGCCACAAATTAAAGTAATTATAAACATATTATGCCCTGCTAAAATTTAGGGGGGTAATTTAAATGTTTAAAAAAAGAATTGAAAAATTGAGAGAGGCTATGGATAGCCAACAGTTAGATGCTGTTCTGTTAGTTGGAGATCCTAATAGAAATTATTTAAGTGGGTTTACGGGAGATGAAAGTTTTTCACTTATAACTTTAGACAAAGCATTTTTTATAACTGATTCCAGGTTTACTGAACAGGCTAAACAGCAAGTTAAGGATTATGAAGTTTTAGAATATGGTAAAAGCGGTTCTTTTGTAAAATTTCTATCAGATTTGATAGGTAGACTTAAAGTACATAGGCTTGGATTTGAGGAAAATATAGTTTCTTACAGCCAGTATGAGCTTTACCATAGTAATTTAGATTGTGAACTTGTACCAATGAATGGAATGGTGGAAAAAATAAGAATTGTGAAAGATAAAGAAGAAATAAATTCAATAAAAAATGCTGCAAAAATTGCGGATAAAGCTTTTGACCACATGGTGAAATTCATAAAATCTGGTATGACAGAGAGAGAAGTCGGATTAGAACTGGAGTTTTACATGAAAAAGTTAGGAGCTAAGGATTTATCTTTTCCATCTATAGTTGCTTCTGGAGAGAGATCAAGTCTGCCACATGGTCAGGCTACAGAAAAAGTTATAAAAAAAGGAGAATTTTTAACTTTGGATTTTGGTTGCATTTATGAAGAATATTGTTCTGATATGACAAGAACAGTTGTTATAGGTGAACCATCACAGAAAATGCTAGAGATATACAATATAGTGTTAGAAGCTGAAGAACTTGCCTTAAAGGAATATAAACCAGAAATGCCAGCATCAAAAGTAGATGCAGTTGCTAGAGATTATATAACTAATAAAGGATATGGCCAGTGTTTTGGGCATAGTTTGGGTCATGGAGTAGGGAGAGAAATTCATGAGGCTCCTGTAATTGGATATAGAAATAATTCTAAATTAAAATCAGGAATGGTAGTAAGTGATGAGCCAGGTATATATATACCTGATTTTGGTGGAGTAAGAATAGAGGATTTGGTAATGGTAACTGAAAATGGAGGAGAAACTTTATCCAAATCACCTAAGAGTTTAATATGCATAAATTAAGTTCTTAGTATTACTTTATTTAGATAACATATTTATATAACATATTATGTTGTATAATATTAAATATGTAAAAGAAAGTTCTATGAAAAATTAGATAAAAATCAAAACTAGGTCGAATAAGAATAAGAAAGGGGTTAAAACCGTTAATCCAACACTGCTTTTAAAAGTGTTGAAATATAGGGTTAGTTATATCCGAATTTACGTCCCTGGAGTGTGTGACCAAGCGAAAGTAGCTTATAGCAAAATCGGGCACTATGAATGGGAAAGTAAGCTTAAAATCTTAGACATATTTAATTAAGAGAAGAGTTTACATAACGGTATGTATATAATGATATCAGCAGGAGATTTAAGAAAGGGAACTACTTTTGAACAAGATGGACAAGTGTACACAGTACTGGATTTCCTTCATGTAAAACCAGGAAAAGGGGCAGCATTTGTAAGGACAAAACTTAGAAATGTTATAACAGGATCAGTTACTGATACTACTTTTAATCCAACTGCAAAATTGCAGGAGGCAGTTATAGAAAGAAAAGAAATGCAGTATTTATATTCAGATGGAGAATTGTATTATTTTATGGATCAGGAAACATTTGAGCAAATTCCATTGGAATATGAAAAGGTAGAGGATGCAATAAAGTTTTTAAAGGAAAATATGTTTGCTATAATTAAGTTTTATAAAGGTGAAGCATTTTCCGTTGAAGCTCCAAATTTTGTTGAACTTCAGATAACTCATACTGAACCAGGAGTTAAGGGAAATACTGCCACTAACGTATTAAAACCAGCTACTCTTGAGACAGGGGCTGTTGTTCAAGTCCCTATATTTGTAAATGAGGGAGAAACTATAAGAATTGACACTAGAACCGGAGAATATATGGAAAGAGTTTAGCCAATACTAATGGTAAAATAACTTTAAGGATGTGGTATTGTGAATTCTATTATATCTAAAGTATCCTATCTAAATGGTCTAGTAGATGGACTAAAAATTGATAAAAGTACTAATGAAGGAAAAATGCTAATAGAAATTGTTAATGTACTTAAAAGCATGGCAGAAGAAATTGATGATATGTCCAGAGCTCAAAAAGACATGGAAGATTATGTGGATGCCATGGATGAAGATTTAGCGGATTTACAAGACAACTTATATGATGATGATTATGAAATCTGTAAGTGTAAGGATGAAGGAGAAAACTTTACTGAAATACAGTGTCCAAATTGCAATGATACCGTATATGTAGATAAGGATATATTAGAACAACGAGAAGAATTAACGTGTCCAAATTGCCATAGTAGTATTCCTATTAAGGATGAACTTAAAAAAAGTAAATAAACAGAGTTCTTGGCATCAGATTGAGTTTTGACTCTACCTGATGCTTAGAAATCGTTATCCAGGGACGTAGCTGCTCTTTATTTCCACTTGGAGAAGTGGAAGTATTAGAGCAGGTAGTCATCGGATAAATAGTTTTAAATCCTATTGAAGTTTGTAGCTTCAATAGGATTTTTTTATTTTATTTCTATTTATGTGGAATAATTTTTACATAATCAAAATAGAAATTAATATAAAGAAATAAAGGAGATGAGAGAGATAGATACTAAAGAAATTTTAAACATTATACCTGAAAATTTAAAAGTTGTCTTAGGTGATTTAATAGAATCCCCTAATTTACAAGAAATAAGGATAAGGGCGGATAGGCCTTTGATACTTCAGTTAGGTGAAAGGGAAATTGTATGCAAATATATTCCTAAATTAGAAGATATAAAGACAATAATTAAAAGGATGAGTAATTATTCTATATATGCTTTTGAAGAAGAAATTAAACAGGGATATATAACTATTAAAGGAGGACATAGAGTAGGAATATGTGGAAGATGTGTTATGGAGAAAGATGAAGTTAAAACCATAAAAGATATCGCATCTTTAAATATCAGAATATGTAGGGAAGTAATTAATTGTTCGGATTCAATTATGAAATTCATTTCAAAAGGAAATGAAATAATAAACACCATAATAATTTCACCTCCTAAGTGTGGAAAAACCACTTTAGTAAGAGATATTGTAAGAAATATGTCCCAAGGTGTTAAAAGCATAGGACTTACGGGAAAGAAAGTATCTGTTATAGATGAAAGAAGTGAAATAGGAGCTTGTTTTAACGGAGTTCCCCAGTTAAATGTTGGCGTCAGAACAGATATATTAGATGGATGCCCCAAAAGTCAGGGAATAATAATGGCTATAAGAAGCATGTCGCCAGAAGTTATAGTCTGTGATGAAATAGGAACTTACAAGGATATGGATAGTATTGTGACTGCATTAAATTCAGGGATAAGTCTAATTATAACTATTCACGGGTACGGAATAGAGGATTTATATAACAGGCCTGTTTTTAAAGAAATAGTTGAAAATAAGGTGTTTAATAGGGCTGTAGTACTTAGCAATAGAAAAGGTGCAGGGACAGTAGAATATATATATGATTTCCCTAAAAATTCAATAATATGGAGGGGATAAGATGTTAAAGTTTCTAGGATGTATTATGACAATATGTGCTTCCACTGGAATTGGATTTATATGGGGAGAAAATTTGAAAGGAAGAGTTAAGCAATTGAGGGAAGCACAAAGATGCATCAATCAACTTCAAAATGAAATAATATATACACATACTCCACTGCCAGAAGCTATTTTAAATACAGCATCTAAAAGTATAAATCCTATTAAAGACGTGCTTGAAGAAATATCTCATATGTTAAAGAAAAATTCTGTTGACAGTGTATATGAGGCTTTTAATGCAATATTTGAAAAGAAAAAGGATGTCCTAAATTTGAAAAATGAAGATATAGAGACATTGATAGATTTATCCAAAACACTTGGGGAATCAGATATAGAAGGACAGAAAAGAATGTTTTCCCTAGCCCTAGAAAACATAAAGAAACAAATTGAAATTTCTGAAATTTCAATGAATAAAAATTTAAAAATGTACAGATGTCTGGGATTTTCTTTAGGTGCAGTGGTGGTGATAATTTTAGTCTAAACTGCAGGTACACATTAATTAAATTTCTTATAAGAAATGAAAGGGAGAGATAATTAAATGATGGACATAAGCTTAATTTTTAAAATAGCAGGAGTGGGTATGATTGTTATACTCATAAACAAAGTTTTAGAAGCCAGTGGGAAAGGTGATTATGCAGTGGTGACCAATTTAGCAGGAATTTTAATTGTCCTCATGATGGTAATTAACTTAGTAAATAAGTTATTTACTACAGTCAGAACTATGTTCCAGCTTTAGGAGAAAGTTATGGAGATAATTAAGGTAGTAGCATTTGCTTTTATAGCACTGTTTTTAGTACTTCTGTTTAAAGGAAAGAGAGATGACATAGCAGTTTATATAAGTATAGCTGCAGGAATAATTATATTCCTATTTATGATAGCAAAGATAACGGCAGTACTTCAGTTTATTCAGCAATTAGCTGCTAAGGCAAATATAGATTTCATTTATTTAACCACTGTATTTAAAATAATTGCTATTGCATATTTAGCTTCTTTTTGTAGTGAAATATGTAAAGATGCTGGACAAGGAAATTTAGGAGCAAAGGTTGAATTTGCAGGTAAAATATTAATTTTAGTACTTGCAATTCCTATACTTATGGCTGTTCTTCAGTCAATTTTAAAGATTATGTAGGTGTTAATATGAAAAAGATTATATTGGGTTTAGTTATAGTTTTATTAATAGGCTTTAATGTACAAGCTTTTGACACCAGCAATGGAGAAACAAATGTGCAGAATCAAATTAAAATAGAAAATAGTAATGAGGATAGTGTACAGGATGATAAATATAATAAAATTCAAAATAAACAAAGTGAATCTGAAAAAGAGCAGATAGAAAAATTTTATGATTATATATCTAATATGAAGACAAAAAATGAGGTCCTTAATGACATAGATGTAAGAGATTATGTGAAAGGTTTTCTAAAAACTGGGTCAGGAAATACATCTTTAAAGAAAATTATACGTGCACTTACAATGTATGGGGTGAGAGAAGTAGCAGCTTCATTAAAACTTTTAGTACTTTTAATAGTAATTTCACTTATATGTGCATTACTTACTAATTTGCAGAGAGCTTTTAATGGAGAACAGTTATCTAATATAGCTTATTTTGCATGTTACTCACTAATAATAATAATAATGGCTAGAAGTTTTTACATAAGTGTTGATATTGCTAGGTCTACTATAAAAGAAATGACTGATTTTATGGTTGCTTTAATACCTATACTTATAACTTTGGTGGCTTCAGTTGGAGGATTTGTAGAAGCATCAATTATGGATCCTATTGTAATAGGTGCGATAACTATAAGTGCTAATTTGTTTATGGATGTGATAATTCCTATAATATCCATGTCTTTTGTACTTCAGTTTGTAAATAATTTATCTTCTGAATATAAAATAGATAAACTTACCAAGCTCCTAAATCAGGTAGCACTTTGGGCACAGGGAATTATAATGACTGTATTTATAGGAATTATAACTGTAAGAGGGATAACTTCTAAAACTATTGATGAAGTTACAGCAAAAACTGCTAAATTTGCAGTGGATAATTTTGTGCCAATAGTGGGGAAGAGTCTTTCAGATGCCATATCTACTGTAGCAGGATATTCTATTTTACTAAAAAATGCGTTAAGCAGCTTAGGACTTGTAATTATTGTAGCAATACTATTGTTTCCAGTAATAAAACTTTTAATTATTGTAGTAGCATATAAGCTTACTGCAGCTCTAATAGAACCTATAAGTGATGGAAGGCTTGTAAACTGTATAAACTCTGCAGGAAGCTCCATTGTACTTATAATGGCATGTCTCATATGTGTATCTGTTATGTTTTTCATAATGATATGTATAATAGCTGCAGCAGGAAAAATTACAATGTGAAAGAGAGGAATACAATATGCTTCAATCTTTAAAGGAGTGGCTGATAAACATATGCACTGCACTATTTTTTATTACAGCTATAGAAATGATACTTCCCGATAATAGCATGAAGAAATATTGTAAATTTGTATTGGGCCTCATTTTGATTACAGTTTTCATTAATCCAGTAGTGAAAATATTCAATAAAGATTTTGATATAAATCAGTATACTGAAAATGCTATAGAGAGTTTTGAAAAGGGATTTAACAGTAAAAGTCAATTAAACGAATTTAATGATTACAAGAAAAAGAGTATGGAAGATACTATTGAAACTTTTAAAATGAATCTTGAAGCTAAGTGTGAAAAAAGCCTTAAAGAAAAACATCCAGATGAAAGTTATAAAGTAAAAATAGATGCAAATTATGATGAACAAAATAATAGTGTATGTATAAAAAATGTAAATGTTCAAGTTAAAGATGGAAGTGTGGAAAAAATAAAAAAGGTTGATATAAATACCAAAAGTACTTCCGTCAGCAATTTGGATTCTGGAGATGACGATAAAAATGTAAAATTAAAAACTTATTTAAGCCAGGAATTAAATGTATCTAAAAATATTATACATGTAAATTCTTAGTTGGAGGAGTTAGTATTATGAATTTAAAAAAGTGGTTAAAAGAACTCTTTAATAATAAAAAGGTATCTAATGACAAAAAAAATATTTTCAATTTAGCTGTATTATTTTTGGTAGGAGTACTCATAATTGTTACAATAAGTTTTTTTAAAAACTACAATAATGAAAGTAGTGTAAATACTTCTAAAAATTTAAATGATGACAGTAGTAAGAGTAATAAGCAGCAGAGTCCTACATCTTCCGAACAAAGTAAGACTGAGAATTATGAAAAATCAATGCAGGAAGATCTAAAAAATACTTTGGAAAAAATGGATGGGGTAGGTAAAGTGGAAGTAATGATAAACTTTGAAAGTGGGGAGGAGAGTGTACCGGCAGTGAATATAACTGATTCAACGAATAATACAGAAGAAAAGGATACTGAAGGTGGTACAAGAAATACTACCCAAAAAAACAATGGAAGTACGGTGGTTGTTACAAATGATGGCAGCAAGTCACAGCCGCTTATAGTTAAGACATATAATCCTAAAGTTTCAGGTGTATGTGTTGTAGCTGAAGGAGCTGAAAACAAAATAACCGAACTCAGAATATCAAAAGCTATAACAGATTTGTTTGGAATATCAGAAGATAAGGTAAACGTATATCCTATGAAAAAGTAGTATATAAGTATATTTTTTAGCATATAATTCTTTAGAAGATAAATGGGGGGAGTTAAAATGAATAAAAAACAAGCTGTAATTATTGTGACTCTTTTAGCTTTAATTGTTTGTGTGGGAGTAGTTGCTACAAAGTTAAACAGTCCTATAAATTATGTAAATGGTGTGGACAATGGAAGCGGTAAAAGTGCAGTATCTTTTAATAGCAGCGATAATAAGAGTTCACAAGATAAGAGTACTCAAGCAAAAAGTGCTCAATCTAAAAGTGAACAGTCGCAATTCTTTGAGGAGACACGGCTTACAAGGGATCAAAAAAATGCAGAAACTCTTCAAACTTTAAAAAGTCTTATAGATGATAAAAATGTTTCCGATCCAAATCGTGCTGATGCTGAAAAAAAGTACACTGCATTAGCCATGAATACAAATTATGAATTGAAAATAGAAAATACTCTAAAAAGTAAGGGATATGAAGATGCTATATGTTCTATAGAAGACAACAAGGCAAGGGTAATAGTTAAAGGTAAGAATAAATTGGCAGATAAGGATACAAGACAGATAAAAGATGTAGTTATGAGTATTTCAAACATTCAGGAAGTTGAAATTGAGGTAAAACAAGGTTAAAACAAAGTGGAGCAATTACATAAATAAATTAATTGTAAAAAAAATATCCATTTGATATAATGTATGTAATGTGGGTCTTTCGATGATGTGAAAATCTAGGAGGTGAAACAATGGAGGAAAATACGAATAACGAAATTGATATGGGTATTGTAAAAATATCTGATGAGGTTGTAGGTGTAATTGCAGGTCTTGCTACTACTGAAATAAAAGGCATAGTTGGGATGAGTGCCAGTCTTGTAGGTGGAATTACTCAAATACTTACAGGAAAGAAAAACTTATCTAAAGGTGTTAAAGTGAGTGTAGGAGAAAATAGTGCAGCTATAGATTTATATGTAGTAGTAGAATACGGAGTAAGAATTCCTGATGTAGCACTTAAAGTTCAGGAAAATGTAAAGAGAGCAGTTCAATCTATGACAGGCTTAGATGTTTCAGCTATAAACATACATGTGCAGAATGTTATGATTTCTAAAACAGAAGAGAGCAATGATAATATAGAAGAAGAGCAATAGTATGCACCCTCTGGATTCAGAGGGTGTTTCTATTTAAAGATATGTTTGTATACTTGAACTAGTGTATTAGTTTAAGTATAATTATATCTGAAATGACAATAATTATTTTTAGAAGAGTATATATCCAAGTAGGAGGAAAATATGAATAGAAAAAAATCCAGAGAACTGATAATGAAATTATTATTTGAAATGAGTATAAATAGAGAAGATTTTAGAAGTGTTTTGGCAAACTTAGAAGATAATTTAGAAAAAAAAAATGAGAGCAAAGAAACTGATGGTGCCGAGGAAGTTTACATTGAAAATGTTGACAAACTAAAAAACGTTGATATGGAATATGTAAAAAGGGTTGTAAAGGGAATAGAAGAGAATAAGGATAGTTTGGATAAGGAAATTGAAAGATATCTTAGAAATTGGAAATTAAACAGACTGCCAAAAGTTGATGCTGCAATACTAAGAATTTGTACATATGAATTTTTATATGAACAGGATATTCCTGAAAAGGTATCTATAAATGAAGCTATAGAACTTGCTAAAAAGTATTCTTCCGAGAAGTCTGCACCATTTATAAATGGTGTACTTGGAAATATGATAAAAGACAAAAGCATAAGTAAACAGTAATTATGAATTAAATATGAGGGGTTAAATAATATGTATATTAAAACATTAACTGTGTCTGATATTAACAATTATATAAAAAAGACTTTGGATAATGATTTTATACTTGCTAACTGTTCTATTAAAGGAGAAGTATCTAATTTGAAATTACATACAAGCGGACATATATATTTTTCCCTAAAAGATAAATTTAGTAAGATAAACTGCATTATGTTTAGAGGAGATGCTGGTAATTTAAATTTTATACCTGAGGATGGTATGAAAGTAATAGTTAAAGGAAGGGTGTCTCTATATGAAAAAGAAGGATTATATCAGCTCTATTGTAATGAAATGAAACCAGATGGCATGGGAGAGTTGTATTTAGCTTTTGAAAAATTAAAAGTAAAATTAGAACAAAAAGGATTGTTTGATGAATCACATAAAAGAAAAATACCTACTTATGCCAAGAAAATAGGTGTAATTACTTCTTCTACAGGAGCTGCAGTTAAGGATATAATAAATGTAACTAAAAGAAGAAACAAAAAGGTAGAACTTTTGATTTATCCATCACTAGTTCAGGGGACAAATGCTAGCAGTGATGTGATAAAAGGAATTGAAGCATTAAATTCTATAGAAGATGTAGAACTTATAATTATAGCAAGAGGAGGAGGGTCTATAGAAGAACTTTGGTGTTTTAATGATGAAAAATTAGCAGAGGCAATTTATAACTCAAAGAAGCCTATAATAACAGGAGTTGGACATGAGATTGACTATACTATAGTGGATTTTGTATCTGACAGAAGAGCACCTACACCTTCTGCGGCAGCAGAAATTGCAGTTTTTAACTTGGAAGAAACCTTACAAAAACTCAATAATTATAAAAATAGACTTTACACTTGTGCTAAAGATAAAATAAAAGATGAAAAGAATAGACTTAATTTTTTGAAAAAAGCTTTAGATTTAAACAGTCCCCTTATATATATAGCAAACCAGTATAGTAATGTGGATAAACTCAAAGAACTCTTAAATTTCAAACTAAATGTTAAAATCAATGAGAAAAAAGAAAAATTAGCAAAGATAAATGCACTGCTTTCTGCTCATAATCCATTAAATATTTTAAATAGAGGATACTCTATAATAGAAGATGATGAGAATAATGGAATAAACTCCATTGAAGAACTCAATAAAAAAAATAAGATTAAAGTAACTATGAAAGATGGAACTTCTAAATTTAAGCTAATTCATTATTAGAAAAGAGGTACTCGTATGCCTAGAAAAACGGAAAGCTATGAAAATATAATGGAAAAATTAGAAAGTATAGTAGATTCTATGGATAATAGAGAATTATCCTTACAAGACAGTATGAAGAGTTATGAAGAAGGAGTAAAATTGTGCAATAAATTATATAAGATATTAAATGACGCGGAAGGAAAAATAAAAATTCTTACTGAAGAAGGAGAAG
Organism: Clostridium coskatii; assembly: GCF_001675205.1. NCBI lineage: Bacteria > Bacillati > Bacillota > Clostridia > Eubacteriales > Clostridiaceae > Clostridium > Clostridium coskatii. The sequence continues at coordinate 22,099 of NZ_LROR01000028.1, forward strand.
AAGACTTTAATATTAAACCTCGAGAATAATATGCTGGATTAATAAGGCTATTTACATAGAATGGAGAATGTATTATGGAAATTAAAGGTGTAATTGAAACATTAAGAGAGGAATTGAATAAATACCTCTATGACTATATGGAGGGAAAAGGATCTTATAATAAGAGAGTATATGAAGCTATGCAGTATAGCTTAGATGCAGGAGGAAAGAGAATAAGACCTCTACTATTTCTTTTGACATATAAACTTTATAAGACAGATTGCAATGAGGTTATGGATATAGCAGCAGCTATAGAAATGATACACACTTATTCCTTAATTCATGATGATTTACCTGCTATGGACAATGATGATTTAAGAAGGGGCAAACCTACAAATCATAAGGTATTTGGAGAAGCTATTGCTGTACTTGCGGGAGATGGACTTTTAAATGAAGCAATGAGTTTGATGTTTAGACACTGTATTGGGAAAAAGGATAACGCTATAAGGGCTTGTAGCATTATTTCTGAAAGTGCAGGAGCTGATGGGATGGTTGGCGGACAGACAGTGGATATTTTAAGTGAAAACACTAAGATACCTATAGATCAGCTTTATTACATGCACAGTAAAAAAACGGGAGCGCTCATAAAAGGATCTATAATATCTGCAGCAGTATATGCGGGAGCAAGTAAAGCTGAAATAGATAAATTAAGCTATTATGGAGAAAAGTTAGGATTGGCATTTCAAATAAAGGATGATATATTGGATTTAACAGGAGATACTGCTCTTTTAGGTAAAAAGATAAAAAGTGATCTAAATAATAACAAAACTACATTTATAAGTACTTATGGAATAAATAAATGCAAAGAAATGTGCAATTCAATTACAAGTGAATGTATAGGAGTACTGAATGGGATGAGTGTAGATACTTCTTATCTAAAAGATTTAACATCATTTTTATTAAATAGAGAAAAGTGAAGTTTAAGCTGTGATAAAAATTTTAAAACTACTTTATTAAAGGGATAGATAAGGATGAGTAATTTATTAGATAATTATAAAGATATAAATGACGTAAAGAAGATGTCGTTAAATGATAAAAAAAAGCTAGCTAGAGAAATTAGAAAATTTTTAATAGACAAAGTATCTAAGACAGGAGGTCATTTGGCGTCTAACTTAGGGGTTGTGGAGCTCACTTTGAGTTTATTTAGTGTATTTGATCTAAATTATGATAAACTTATATGGGATGTGGGACATCAGGCTTATGTGCATAAAATTCTCACGGGAAGAAAGGATAAATTTGATACTTTAAGGCAATTTGGAGGATTAAGTGGATTTCCTAAAAGGTGCGAAAGTATATATGATTTTTTCGAAACAGGGCATAGTAGTACTTCAATATCTGCAGCACTTGGAATGGCTAGGGCTAGAGATTTAAAGCATGAGAAATATAATGTGGTTGCAGTTATAGGAGATGGAGCACTCACTGGAGGTATGGCACTAGAGGCCCTAAATGATGTAGGTTATAGAAAAACTAAGCTTATAATAATATTAAATGATAATCAAATGTCTATAGGAAAAAATGTAGGTGGAGTATCTAAATATTTAAATAAACTTAGAGTGGACCCTAAGTATAATAAATTTAAAGCAGATGTAGAAGCTAAATTAAAAAAGATACCGAATATAGGAAAAGGAATGGCAAAATATCTTGAAAAGGTAAAAAACGGAATAAAACAAATGGTAGTTCCGGGAATGTTTTTTGAAGATATGGGAATTAAATATTTAGGACCAATAGATGGTCATAATATAAAAGAACTTACAGACGTACTCGCTTCTGCAAAAGACATACAAGGTCCAGTTATTATACATATAATAACTAAGAAAGGAAAAGGATATGAATTTGCAGAAAAAAATCCAGGTAAATTCCATGGAATAGGGCCTTTTAATTGCGCCAATGGTGAACTGGATGCTGGGTCTTCAAATACTTATTCCAAGGCCTTTGGAAATGAAATGGTAAAGCTAGCAGAAAAAGACGATAGAATAGTGGCTATAACTGCAGCCATGAGGGATGGAACAGGTCTTAAAAGTTTTTCTCAAAAGTTTCCTGAAAGGTTTTTTGATGTGGGAATAGCAGAACAGCATGCTGTAACTCTGGCAGCTGGAATGGCACAGGCAAATTTAAAACCTGTATTTGCAGTTTACTCTACTTTCCTTCAAAGAGCTTATGATCAACTTATTCATGATGTATGTATGCAAAAACTTCCAGTAGTTTTTGCTGTAGATAGGGCCGGCATTGTAGGAGAAGATGGTGAAACACATCAGGGAATATTTGATTTATCTTACTTAACGGAAATGCCACATATGACGCTTATGTCTCCTAAATGTATAGATGAACTTCCATATATGTTAAAATGGGCATTAGGCCAAAGTTTTCCTGTAGCTATAAGGTATCCAAGGGGAGGAGATAGTGTATGTCTCAATCCCATAGAAAATTTTAAACTTGGAAAGTGGGACTGTATTTCAAATGAAGGCAGTGTAGCAATAATTGCTCAGGGTAAAATGGTACAAAATGCAGTGTTAGCAGGAAAAAAACTTAAAGAAAAGGGTATAGATGTAAGAATTATAAGTGCATGTTTTATTAAGCCGTTGGACAAGGAAATGTTAAACAGGTTAGTTGAAGAAAGGGTAACTATCGTTACTGTTGAAGACAATGTAATAAGAGGGGGATTAGGATCCTACATATTAGAATATGTAAATAAATTAAATAAAAAAGTAAAAATAATAAACTTAGGGTTTGATGATAAGTTTGTACAGCATGGAAAATCCGATATTTTGTATAAGCTGTATGGTTTGGATCCTAAAGGTATCGTAAATAGTGTACTTGAAGCAGCAGAGGTAAGTCATATATTTTAATAGTGAGGTAGTTTATTATGTCAGAACCAAAGGAAAGATTGGACGTACTTTTAGTAGAAAAAGGCATTTTTCAATCTAGAGAAAGGGCTAAAGCCAGTATTATGGCTGGAGAAGTATTTATTGATGGACAGAGAGTAGATAAATGTGGACAGAAGATAAAAAAAAGTTCCAATATAGAATTTAGAGGAGAAAAACTTCCTTTTGTAAGTAGGGGAGGATTGAAATTACAAAAAGCTGTAAAAGAATTTAATATTAACTTAAATGATAAAGTATGCATGGATATAGGTGCATCTACAGGTGGGTTTACAGATTGCATGCTTCAAAATGGAGCTAAAAAAGTATTTTCAATAGATGTGGGATATGGGCAATTTGCGTGGAAACTCAGGATAGATGATAGAGTGGTTTGTATGGAAAGGACAAATATAAGGTATGTAACGCCTGAGGATATAGGTGAATATGCAGATTTTGCAAGTATAGATGTTTCCTTTATATCTCTAAAAAAAGTTGTACCTGTAGTTAGTAACTTACTGAAAGAAAATGGTAGTATAATGGCACTTATAAAGCCACAGTTTGAAGCTGGAAGAGAAAGGGTAGGAAAAAAAGGTGTAGTAAGGGAAAAATCTACTCACATAGATGTGATAAATGAAATTATAACTTTTTTGAGAGAAAATAATTTAAAAATAATTTCATTGAGTTATTCTCCTGTAAAGGGTCCGGAAGGAAATATAGAGTATTTAGTATATTTTACTAAGAAAAGTGATTTTAAGGAGTCGTTCATAGATGAAGATATAATAAACATAGTAAACTCATCTCATTGTGAACTAAATGGGGAGGAACTATGAAAAATATAGGAATTAACGTTAATACAACAAAAGATCCAGATAAAAAGATGTTAAATTTCATAAAAAAAACAATACATAGCATAGATAAAAGTGTAAAAGTAAAAGTATATGAAAATTGTGATGGATTAGATAAGGATGAAAGCACTAAGTTAGATGTAATTATAGTATTAGGAGGGGATGGTACTATATTAAATACATCAAAACATATACTTGATTCAAACACACCTATACTGGGAGTAAACATAGGGCATTTAGGCTTCTTAGCACAGGTGGAAGTAAACAGTATAGAGAATGCACTCAAGAAATTATTTAATGGAAATTATGTAATTGAAGAGAGGAATATGATTCAATGCATCTATGATGATGGAAATGGACCAAAGACATATGATGGATTAAATGATGTAGTATTATACAAGGGTATTAAGTCAAGGATACAGAGATATGATGTTTATATAAATGAGAACTTTTACAATACATTTAGTGGTGATGGTATTATTGTATCTACGTCTACAGGATCTACAGGATATAACCTTTCTGCAGGGGGACCTATAATATATCCATCTTTAGATATATTATGTCTTACTCCTATGTATTCGCAGTTTTTAACATCTAGAACAATTGTACTGGACAATAGATGTTGTATAACTATAGCAGTTAGAAAAAATTTTAAAAATATATTTTTATCAATAGATGGCCAGGAATGGATTGAAGTAAATGGACCAAATACTATAGAAGTAAGAAGATCTAAAAATAAAAGAAAATTTATAAAATTTGATGATAATAATTATTTTGATACATTAAAAGATAAAATTAATTTTAAGGCAAAAGAAGGTGAAGTATATGAAGGTAACTAGACATGCCAAGATACTTGAAATTATAAATTCAAATGATATTGAAACTCAGGAAGAATTAGCGGATAGACTAAAAAAAAGCGGTATGAATGTAACACAAGCCACGGTTTCAAGGGATATAAAAGAATTAAAACTTATAAAAGTATTATCTGATAGTGGAAAATATAAATATGCAACTATTTCACATACGAAAAATTTCTTATCCAATAAACTTGTAAATATATTTTCTCAGACTGTAACAAGTGTGGAAAATATAGAAAATTTCATAATAGTAAAAACAATTTCAGGGTCTGCTTCTGCGGCAGCTGAAGCCATAGATTCTCTAAATTTTGTTGGAATAGCTGGAAGTATAGCTGGTGATAACACTATATTTGTAATGACTAGAGATGGAGAAAGTGCTCACATAATAACTCAAAAAATGAAAAAAATGATTTCTCAGTAGGAGGCTATTTTATGCTGCTTCAATTGAATATAAAAAATTTTGCACTTATAGAAAAGTTGACTATATCCTTTGAATCAGGTTTTAATGTATTTTCTGGTGAAACTGGAGCAGGTAAATCTATATTGATTGATGCAATAAACTATGTACTTGGAGGGAAATTTAATAAGAATTTGATAAGAACAGGAGAAAATAAAACTTTTGTAGAAGCAGTTTTTACTATAGAAAACCCAAAAACTTTTGAGATTTTAGAAGAAAAAGATATGAAATCAGAAGAAGATTTAGTAATAATAAGCAGAGAATCTTTTCAATCAGGAAGAACTGTAGCAAAGATAAATGGTAAATCTATTTTATTGTCTGATTTAAGAGATATAAGTAGTACACTGCTTGATATACATGGCCAACATGATAATCAAAATTTACTTTCAGAGCAAAACCATATAGATTACTTGGACTATTATGGTGAAAATTTTATTTCTGAGACAATGAAAGAATATAAAAAAAATTATCAGCATTTAAATAATATAAAAGATAAAATATATGAACTTTCAGGCAAAAGCGAAGATAGAGAAAAGCTAATAGATTTTTTAAAGTATCAGATAAATGAAATAAATTCAGCAGATTTAAAAGAAACGGAAGAAAAAGAACTAGATAAAAAATTTAATGTTTTATCTAATGCTGAAAAAATAAACAATGTAATAAACAAATGCTATATAGCCCTTTATAGTGGGGAAGAGGGAAAAAACTCCATATATGATAATTTCGGAATAGTTTTAAAACAGTTGAATTCCATAAAGAATATTATGCCTAAAATAGGAGATATGTGCACTTCACTTGAAAATATATATTATGCTATGGAAGGTAATATAGATGAAATAAGAAGTATGAAAGATAGTGTTTATTGTGATAAAAACGAATTGGAATATATAAATAGCAGAATATATCAGATAAATGGTTTAAAAAAAAAATATGGTAATACTATAAAGGACATATTAGATTATAGAGATAAGATAAAAACTCAATATGAGGAAATGAAAAATGCTTCTGATATAATAAAAAATTTAAATTCGGAAAAAATAAGGTTAGAAAATTTACTTAAAATTAAAAGTAAAAAACTTCATGAAATGCGATGTAAAACAGCTCATGTTTTAGAAAAAAATATAAAAAATGAGTTGAATTTCATAGGACTTGAACACAGTATCTTTAAAATAGAAGTTAATTTTGAAGATAAATTTACTTCAAAAGGAATGGATAAGGTAAAGTTTTGTATATCTACTAATCCAGGTGAACCTCTAAAACCTTTGGAAAATGTAGTTTCAGGAGGAGAGCTTTCAAGAATAATGTTAGCATTAAAAACTGTATTTGTAGATAAGGATCATATTCCATCTGTTATATTTGATGAAATAGATACAGGAATAAGTGGAAGAATAGCACAGAGTGTAGCAGAAAAAATGTATACTATATCTAAAAAACATCAGGTTTTTTGTGTTACACACCTACCTCAAATAGCATGTATGTCTGATACTCATTATTGGGTTTCAAAAAATATTAGCAACAATAAAACCTATACGAAAGTTAAAAAGATGAAAAAAACAGAAAAAGAATGTGAAATAGCTAGAATGATAGGAGGGGAAAAAGTTACAAAGCTTACTTTAGAACATGCGAAAGAACTTGTTAGAATGGCAGATTCTAAAAAGTGTAAAATTAAATAGTAGAAACTAAAGAAGTTATCTCCAAAAGTCAGGAGGTGACTTTTAACTTTTTGAATAAAATTTATATTTTTGAAGAATACATTAACTTTAAATGCATCTATATGATAGCATAATAAGATATTTAAAAGGGCAACTTAAATGTAGAAAACAGTGTAACACAGGAGGTAAAAGCATGGGTAAAAAAATTAAACACAGATTATGCTGGATGTTCATTCCTATCCTGTTTATGATGTTAGCTGCCTATTATGGATTGTATGATGATGGAAAAAGATCCAATTTAGTTCAAGTTTCTCACGCTAAATCAGCATTTAATACAGCTGCAGCCAGTAATGTTAATGTATACTTAGGCGGAGAACCTATTGGGGTAAAACTAAATACTAAAGGAGTATTGGTAGTAGCGCTTTCAGATATAGAAACTTCAAGGGGAAAAGTTACAAGTCCTGCTGCATTGGCAGGAATACAAGTAGGAGATAATATAATTAAGGTAAATGATGTTTATGTAAAAAATGCCGAACAAACTCAAACTGAAATAAATAAAGCAAAGGAAAAAAGCATAAAAATATTAGTAGAGAGAAATGGAAAAAGTATAGAAAAAACAGTAAAGCCTGTAAGTGCATTAGAAGGTAATAATTATAAGATAGGGCTTTGGATAAGAGATTCTACGGCAGGAATAGGTACTTTGACTTTTTATGATGAAAAAAGTGGTATGTTTGCAGCATTAGGGCATCCTATAACCGATATAGATACAGGAACAAAACTAAATATAAATTCAGGAGAAATAGTAAGTGCCTCTATTGTATCAATTAAGAAAGGTCTTGAGGGAAATCCTGGTGAATTAAAAGGTATATTTGTAAATGAAGATGTGAAATTAGGAGATATAACAAAGAATACAGAATGTGGAGTTTTTGGAAAGGTAAATACAAATTTTAAATGTAAGAGTTCTAAAAGCATAAAAATATGCCTAAAAAAAGATATTAAGGAAGGTCCTGCTAAGATTTTTACAACTATATCTGGGGAAAAGCCAGAATATTATGATATACAAATAGAAAAACTATTATCACAAAATTCACCTGGACCCAAGAGCATGGTTATAAAAGTAACGGATCCTAGACTTTTAGCCAAAACTGGTGGAATAGTTCAGGGAATGAGCGGAAGTCCTATAATACAAAATAACAAATTAGTTGGGGCTGTCACTCATGTGCTTATAAATAAGCCTCAGGTAGGATATGGGATTTATATAGACTGGATGCTCAAAGATGCAAATATAATGTCAAAATAAAGAGTACAAAATGTTTTAAATAATTATAAAAAATATGGTAAAATAAGAATAGTATAGTATATGATACTAAAGATAGCATTTAATATGCTATCTTTTAATTTTTTTCGTAATAAAATTTTCATGTAATTTATATAAAAAGAAGGAATTAAAATTCCTTTGTCGAATTTATTATTTGTTAAGATATGGCAATTAGTTAAAAAGAGGGGGAGTAAATAGTATGGAGGAATCAAAAATAAGTGTAATTATCGCAGATGATAATGCTGAATTTTGCAGTATTCTCAACGATTATCTTTTAAATCAGAGGGATATATTAGTTACAGGAGTTGCAAAGGATGGGATAGAGGCTCTTAAATTAATCGAAGAGAAAAAGCCAGACTTAGTAGTACTGGATATAATAATGCCTCACCTTGACGGACTTGGTGTTTTAGAGCGATTAAATAATATGAATATGAGCCCAATGCCAAGAGTAATAGTTTTGTCTGCAGTAGGACAGGATAAAATAACTCAAAGAGCTATAACATTAGGTGCAGATTATTATGTAGTAAAGCCTTTTAATATGGAAGTGTTTACGAAAAGAATAAGGCAGATGTTTAATAATGTTATAAGTAGTGGAGATGAGGTAAAGAAAACCATATCTATTATGGATAATGAAGAAATAAAGTTTTCAAGAGATGATCCTACTAATTTGGAACAGGAAATAACTAATATAATACATGAAATAGGTGTTCCAGCACATATAAAAGGATATATGTACTTGAGAGAGGCAATAACCATGGTAGTAAACGATATGGAGCTATTATCGGCAGTCACAAAAGAGCTATATCCATCTATAGCTAAAAAATATAATACCACTGCCAGCAGGGTAGAAAGGGCTATAAGGCATGCTATAGAAGTAGCTTGGTCTAGAGGCCAGGTGGAAACTATAAATAAAATTTTTGGTTATACTATACATAATGATAAAGGTAAGCCCACAAATTCAGAGTTTATAGCCATGGTTGCTGATAAATTAAGATTAAAAAATAAGGTAAGCTAAAAAGTTAAAATATCTTCCATTCATTTTAATTTAAAGAATGGAAGTTTTTTAAAAGGAGCATATAACCCATGAAAATAGAGTTAGAATTAGAAGATATAAAGAATATACAAAATTTAATTAAAAGTAGAATAAATGAACTTAGAGAAAAAATGTCAAACGATTCAGATAGGGAAGAGGAGCTAAGACAAATTATAAGATATTATAAAACATTAGCAAAAAATATAGAAAAACAACTTTAACTTCATTTAATTGACAATGAGATTGGTAAAGTATAAAATTAATTAAAATAATTAATTTTATGAAGTTTTAAGTAGTAATTTTACAAAATAGATAAAGAGGTGCATAAATATGGATTTTACTGAAAAAACTATAAAGCAAGAAAACATATACAAAGGAAAAATTATTGATGTTAATGTCCATACTGTAAAACTTCCTAATGGTAGAGAATCTAAAAGGGAAATAGTAAATCACTGTGGTGGAGTAGCAATACTGGCATATAAAGACAGTAATACGTTGTTTATGGTGGAACAGTTTAGAAAACCTATAGAACATGTGCTTCTTGAAATACCAGCAGGTAAAATTGAGCAAAATGAAGATATGGAAAGCTGTGGAAGAAGAGAACTGGAAGAGGAGATAGGATATAAGGCTAAAAAATTTGAATATCTGGGGAAGGTAGTTACGAGCCCTGGTTTTTGTGATGAATATATATATATTTTCAAAGCTGAAGATTTATATAAGGGAAGAAATGATATTTGCGATGAAGATGAATTCATAAATGTGCGGGAAGTTAAATTGAATAAAATTAAGGAAATGATAAAAAAGGGAGAAATAATAGATGCAAAGACCATTTGTGCGTTTATGATGGTATAACATAGTCATATAACTCTTTTGTAAATCATAAATTATAAAAAGATGATGAACAAAAGGGGGATAAAGTTATGTTGGAAAATAAACTATCAAGTTTAATAAATGGACACATTAAAAATAATTTTTGGTTATATGTTATAAGTATATTATGTGTATTTACAGGGATAGTACTAGGTATATATAGCGTTAGATACATGGGTGGATTTGAGAAAAGTGATCTTTTGAGCTACCTTAAAAATTTTACGACTACAATAGGATCAGGAAGTGTAAATTATAAATCTATTTTTTTAGAAACGTTAAAAAATAATATCCCAATAATTTTAGCTGTTTGGTTTTTGGGTCTTACAATGATAGGAATACCAGTAATACTTATAATAGATATAATAAAGGGATTTACTATTGGTTTTGCTATGAGTTTTATAATAAGTGGAATGGGAATGAAGGGCATGTGGATTTCACTTTTAGGTATACTTCCACAAAATATAATATATATACCATGTATAATATTTTCATCAGTGCTTGCTATGGAATTTTCACTTATGATATTTAAAGATAGATCTGGGCTTAAATGGAAATCCAATGTTTTGGTTAGGTTTACATCCTACTCTGTTTGTTTTTTACTGGTAACTACTGTCATGTTTATAGGCTTTTTTATGGAAGCATATTTAACCCCAAATATGATTAAACTTATTGCAGCAAGTTTTGGGATGATGATAGTATGATCTTAGATGAGAAAAAATCAGCATTTATTATAGTAACATTGAAATGTTTTTTTATACTTGTATTTTTTGGCGTATTTCTACCTAGATGTATAGACTTTGTTATATATAACTTTGTTGTTAAGCCTCATTCTTACGACAATAGTATATTTGTCTATAGCATATTTGGTAAAAATATCAAAATACTATATAATTACACTATTGTTTTTAACGAATTTCTTAAATTTTAAAATTGTAACTCTCGAAGAGTAGGTGGTAATTTTGGATGGACTTTTATTAGGTTATGAAGAAACCTTAGAAAAGAAACACATGAGTAAAAATACAATGGATGCCTATGTAAGGGACATAACCAGATTTTATAATTTTATAAAGGATAGGGAAGAAAATCTAGAAAATGTAGAAGTTGTATCTATAATGGCATATGTACAATATCTTCAAAAAGAAGGGAGAGCTATCTCATCTATAGTAAGAAATATAGTATCCTTGAGAAACTTTTATAAGTATTTGATGCTAAAAGGTGTTCTAAATGAAAATCCTGTTTTGTATTATCAAATTCCAAAGGTTGAACATAAAGTTCCTAAGATATTAACTATAGAAGAAGTAGACAAGCTTTTAGAAGCACCAAATTTAGATACTAATAAAGGAATAAGAGATAAGGCTATGCTAGAGGTTATGTATGCTGCAGGAATGAAGGTAATGGAGCTTTTAAGCTTAACTATATATGATATAGATTTAAAGCTTTCTTATGTAAGGTGTAGAAGCTTAAAAGAAGAGGAACGAATAGTGCCTATAGGTTCTGTGGCTGTAAAGTATTTGAAAAATTATTTAAATATAAGGCCTAAATTAAATATATATAATTTGGATGTTTTGTTTCTCAATTTAAGGGGAGTGCAAATGAGCCGCCAGGGGTTTTGGAAAATAGTAAAATATTATGCAAAAGAGGCAAATATAGATAAAAATATAAATGCTTTTACGTTGAGGCATTCTTTTGCAGTGCATTTACTTCAAAATGGAGCGGATATTAAATCTGTGCAGGAACTTTTAGGACATAAGGAGTTATCTGCTACTCAGATATACTCTTCAGTGATAAAAAGAAATAAAATTGCACAAGTATATAAAAAGTCTCATCCCAGGGCATAGGAAATATTTAAAAGTTAATGAAAAAAATAAAGGATTTGATGTTAAAGTCAATTTTAACATCAAATCCTTTATTTTTATGTGATAATTTTCTTGACTTAAGGAAAGAATACATCTCAAAGGAGGAGAGAAATAAAATGAGGAAAAAGCAAGGAGCTTTTAAAATAGTAAGCAATATATTAATTTTATTTTTTATTACAGTGTTGTGGTTACCAGTTGTTAATGCAGAACCTTTAAGTGAATCCGATAAAAAAGAGATGAATAGTACAGGATCAGGTTTAAATATAAACGCTAGGTCGGCATTGCTTATGGAACCTGCAAGTGGAAAAGTAATTTTTGAGAAAGGTTCTCATGAAAAATTAGAACCTGCTTCAGTTACGAAAATAATGACTATGCTTCTAACTATGGAAGCAGTGGACTCAGGAAGAATATCATTGTCCGATAAGGTAACCGTAAGTGAAAATGCAAAAAAGATGGGCGGAAGTTCGATGTTATTAGATACTGGAGAAGTTAGAAGTGTGGAAGATTTAATAAAGGGAATAGGAATAGCTTCAGGAAACGATGCAGCAGTTGCTATGGCAGAATATTTAGGAGGAAGTGAAGATCAATTTGTACAGCTTATGAATAAAAGAGCAGCAGAACTTGGAATGAAAGATACAAGTTTTAAAAATTGCACAGGACTTAGTGAAGATGGACATTTAACTACAGCCTATGATATAGCATTAATGTCTAGAGAGTTACTTAAGCATACAAGAATACTGAAATATACAGGAACATATATGGAGACAATATCAGAAGGCAGAAAAAGTCCTATAGAGTTAGTAAACCATAATAAATTAGTAAGGTTTTTTAAAGGATGTGATGGATTAAAAACTGGGTTTACCAGTTCTGCTAAGTACTGTATATCTGCAACTGCAACTAGAGATGGTGCAAGAATGTTGGCTGTAATAATGGGCTCTCCTACATATAAGGTGAGGAATAAAGATGCATCTATGATGATGAATTATGGATTTTCCAAGTACTTTGGAAAGAATATTTTAAAAAAGGGAGCTGATGTAGAAAAGATTCCTCTAAATAAAGCAGGAGATAGATTTTTTATTGCTAAAGCTTCAGAAGATTTAAAGGTGGTAGTTGAAAAGGGAAAAGAAAGTAAAATTACTTATAAGTGTGTAATAGATAAAAATAAAAAGCAATACAAAAAAGGCGAAAAAGTTGGGTATTGTGATGTATATGTAAATGGAGAGGCTTTAGGAAAAGTTAACTTATATAGCGACAGGGATGTAAAAAAGTTAGGCATATTTGGGAACTTTAAAGATAGTTTAAAAAATATTTTACAGAAAGGGCAATAGTTTATATATTTTTAATATATAATGTATAATGAAAACAGGAAATTCGATTGGGTTATTGGATTTTTAAAACTCGTTGAATTTCCTGTTGATTTGTTTAAGGCATTTGAAGGAAAATAACAAGCCAAAGATGCCTAAAGCGCAGGAAAGGAAAGAAAGACATGAATATTTTAAAGGCGTTTACTATAGAGCAAATACAAATTATAAATTTAATAAAAGCTATATGTAAAAGTAATGGTATAAAGGCTTATATAGTAGGAGGGGCCGTTAGAGATGCGTTCCTTGGAAATAAAGTAAAAGATATTGATATATGTATAGACAAAAATCCTAATTTTATTATAGGCAAATTGAATGAAATTAAATGTTTTCAGTATTATGATAAATTCCAAACAGCTTCTTTGTTATTTCAAAATGAGGTAAATATAGACTTAATAAGGTGTAGAAAAGAATACTATGCTAGAGATGGTGAACTTCCTATAATTGATCCGTCTAACATATACGATGATTTGAGAAGAAGAGATTTTACGGCTAATGCATTGGCTTATGATATAGTAACAGGAAGTTTAATAGATATTTATGGTGGATTGGAAGATATAAAAAATAAAATCCTACAAAAGATACATTTAAATAGTTATAGAGAAGATCCTACTAGAATATTCAGAGCAGTAAAGTATGCAGTAAGGTATGGCTTTGATTTAAAAGATAAGGATGAAATAATTAATTGTGTGAATGAAGGCGTGTTTAATTTGATAAGCAATGATAGAATAGTGAAGGAAATATACCTCTTATGTGAGGAAAAAATGTGGATAAAAAATATTTTAATGTGTGGTAATTTGAAGATTTTTAATGTTAACAGAGAAAAATTAGAAATAGGAAACGAAAACTACAATAATACAAATAAAAGAATTTTAAGATTATTTTATGCGCTTGAAGACAAAAAGTGTGCTTATATATTGGGTGAAAATTCAGTCTTGGATAGCAAGCTAAAAGTTTCAATGAAAAATTTTACAAAAAATTATCAAAAAATAACCAGCGCAATTCTAAATACTATGGATAATTATGAATTGTATAAAATATTAAAGGGCATAAATGATTATGGACTTATACTTTTAAAATGGAATGACAAACTTAAGTATAAGATTTATAATTATCTTCATAATATGTATCATTATAAATCGTCTTTAAATGGAAAATTGATAAGCTCTATTGGAATACAAAATGGAAAAGCTATAGGAGAAGTTTTAAATTACATGACAAAGATTGAATTAAATTCTATGATAAAGTATGAAAAAAAATATTTAGTGAAAAATTTAGGAGAGATTATTTAGATGTCTTTAAATATAAAAATAGAAAATTTTGAGGGTCCTTTTGATCTGCTTCTTCACCTTATAAAAAAAAATAAAATGAACATATATGATATAAAAATATATGAGATTACGGAACAATATCTTCAGTACGTAAATAATATGAGAGACATGGATTTAGATGTGGCCTCTGAATTTATAGTTATAGCAGCATCACTTATAGAAATAAAATCAAAAATGCTTTTACCTAAAACTCAGTTAAATGAAGATGATAATGAGGATGAAAAAGATCCTAGAAAAGAATTAGTAGACAAGCTTCTTCAATATAAAAAATTTAAAGCAGTAGCTGAATTTTTGAAAAAGAGAGAAATAGGCTTAGAAAAAATGTTTGGAAAAAAACCAGAGATAATTGAACAAGTGAATATGGGTACAAGCCCGGAACAATTTTTAAAGGGAATTACTATGTTAGATTTGTATCGGGTTTACAGTCATCTTATGGATAGCTATGTAAATAAACTTAACAACGGAAATGTCATGGGCAGGGAAATATCATTAGATAAGTTTAAATTGCAGGATAAGATGTTATATATACGAGAAATTATTCAAACTAAGCCTCAAATTAGATTTTCTGTTGTTTTAAAAAAATGTTCTTTTAAAATAGAGAAGGTCGTAACTTTTATTGCACTTTTAGAACTTATAAAACTTAAAGTAGTATCCGTAATGCAGTATGAAAATTTTGATGAAATCTATGTGGAAAGGATAATTGAAAATGAGAAATAATAATGAGAAAAGTACTAACAGCGAAATTGCTCAAGAAAAGGATTTAACAAAAGATGAATATTTCTCCATAATAGAATCATTATTGTTTGTATCTGGCGAACCTCTTACTCTTAAGCAAATTGCTTCAATAATAAAACTCAGTAGTAAACATACAAAGGATTTACTTAAGGATATGACAGTTAAGTACAGACAGAAATCTAGAGGAATAAAAATTTTAAACAATGAGGATAAGTACAGTTTAGTTACTAAAACGGAAAATAGTTATTACGTTGAAGAATTACTTGGGAATAACTCAAGACAATCCCTATCTCAAGCATCATTGGAAACCTTAGCTATTATTGCTTATAAACAGCCTATAACTAGAATAGATATAGATGAAATAAGGGGAGTAAAAAGTGATAGGGCAATATCAACTTTGGTTGAAAGAAAACTGATAAAGGAAAATGGAAGATTGAGTGTGCCTGGGAGACCCATATTATATGGTACTACGGAAGAGTTCTTAAAATATTTTGGGCTTGAAAATATAAATGAAATTCCGAGTATTGAGGAATTTCATCTTGATTAATTTAGGTATATTCAAAAAATTATAGTGTATTATGTAAGTGAAGAAGAGGAATGACTATTCTTCTTCTTCCTTTTTTTCTTCTTCTTTCTTTTTATCAGAGTTATGTTTGGATTTTGGAGACTTAGAATTCATCATTCCTCTTATTACATCCATTACCTGTGGAATTGAATCTACTATCTTATCATAGGTGTTATTTTGATCTAAAGATAAAAGTCTTATAGAGTCACCTTTTGTGACTAAAAAAGCCACAGGTTTTACCGTAACTCCAGCTCCTGACCCACCACCAAAAGGATATTCTGGATTAGGTGATTCTTCATGGCTTACGTCGAATTCGCTTCCTCCAGATGCAAATCCAAAGGATACCCTTGAAATTGGTATTATAAGAGAACCGTCTTTTGATTCTACAGCATCACCTACTATGGTATTTACATCTATCATATCTTTTAAATTTTCCATAGTGCTTTTTAATAAATTTTCTATAGGATGGTTATCCATAAAAATTCCTCCTTTACTATTCATTCTTAACTTAAAAATATGCATAGATTATAGTTTTTTTACACTTTTAGCTGTGCTTAAATAGTTTTATATACATATAAATAATTTTAGCTAAACTAATGTAAATTATACTTGATATTTCTAAATTAAAATAAAAACTGTTAAAAACAGGTTTTACGTGTAATTCTTTTTTCTTCACTACAAAAATATTTTTGATTAGAGCAAATATAAAAGTGCTTAATGTTGGTATAAGCCCATAGGTTATGGCAGTATAGGCTGCATCATCTAACCCATAAATGAGTTTTACCTTAATTTTTATATGGGGTTTAAATTTTAATTTTTTAAGGGATTTCAAATTTACTTTGAAATTATTTATGAGGAATGAGGACTTTTTCTTTCTTTCAAGAGGGGGTTTATTATCTTTTAAATTAAATTTGTTTATAACATTTAAATTATAGATTTTTAGTGAGAAGGCTTTATTGATATAGTTTATTTTTATTTTAAGAGGTATAGGAATAAATACCAAAACAAATAATATTAAGATAAATAAAATAAGTAATTTAATCAATATTTAAATCCCCCCATTTAAAAGGTTTTATTATTAATAATTATTACCTTAATAGTGAATTATATACTAATTTAGAATGAGTTTTACTAGTAATATATTTGTTTTAGGGAAAAGTATTTAGTATAGCTAAGAGTTAAGAAGCGAGAGTTGAGAGTTATGGATGATTTTCTTAAGTTCTAAATTTAAGATTTTTGTACTGTAGAGAAAAAAATCCTCATTCACTATCTATTCTCCATTATCCACTTTTCACTTAATAATCTATTGAGAGGAAGGAGATAAACTATATAAATTATGAAATTTAAAAAGAGTTTATCATATATAGTAATAACATTTATACTTTTTAATATTTGCAGCTATACTGTGTTTGCAGATGATAAAAATTCATCTTTTCGAGAACCTAATATAAATGCACGCTGTGCTATAGCTATGGATAGTAAATCAAAAGTAATTATGTATCAAAAAAATGCTTCTGAATTAGTACCGATGGCAAGTACGACTAAAATAATGACAGTACTAGTTGCAATAAAATATGGAAAATTAGATGAAAAAGTACAAATATCATCTAGATCAGCAGGGATAAGGGGGTCTGTGGTAGGCTATAAAAAAGGAGAAAGCATAACTTTAAAGGAACTTTTATATGGACTTATGTTGAGGTCAGGAAATGATGCAGCTATAGCTATTTCAGAAGGTGTAAGTGGAAGTGTAGAAGAATTTGTGAAACTTATGAATGAATATGCTAGTGAAATAGGTGTAATAAACACTCATTTTAAGACACCTCATGGACTCGATAAAGAAGAACATTACACCACGGCGTATGATCTTGCAGTACTTACATCTATAGCTAAAAACAACACACTATTTAATGAAATCGTTAGTTCGAAAGATGTGGATGGACCACAAAATGGATTTACAAGAAGCTATCACAATATCAATAAAATTCTTTGGAAAATTCCAGATGCAAATGGTGTTAAGACAGGTTATACGGGTAAGGCAGGAAAATGTTTAGTTACATCTACAAAAGTTCAAGGAAATGATGTTATAATAGTAGTTCTAAATTGTCCTAGAAGATGGGAAGAAACAGAAAAAATATATAAATATGTTGATAAAAATTTTAAGTTTAACAAGTTATTTTCTAAAGGAGATAAAGCTCTTGAGTTAAGAGTAAACAAAAAGGATTTAAAGTTAGAATGTGAAGATGATGTTATAGTGCCTATAAAAAATGGATTCAAGTGCAGTGTTAAAATTATAAAACCTCAAAGAATAAAATATTCGATTAACAAGGGTGATAGAATAGGAATGCTTTGTATATACGAAGGGGATAAAAAGATATATAGTACGTCCCTTAGAGCTTCCAATAGCATAAAAGTGAAAAAATTCATCAAATGGATATTCTAATTAGAAATTCTATAAAGTTTCTAAGTAGAAAGTTTACTTATACTAACAAAAACCATCACACTAAAAACTTTTTATAAGTCTAAAAAAGTTCAGTATTTAGAAAATCTAAAGAAGCTTATATAAACAGAGTTCTTGGTATCGGGTGGAGTTTTGCTCCGTCTGATGCTTAGAAATCGTTATCCAGGGACGTATCTGCTGTTTATTCCCACTTGGATAAGTGGGAATATTAGAGCAGATAGTCATCGGATAAACTCGTACCTGAAACATATATAATCTTCTAAGATTTTCTAAAATGCTTCACTAAGACTTATAAAAAAAGTTTTTAAGTGTGATTTCAATTTTGTTAGTATATTTTATATATAAGTTAAAATTTCAATTAGAATCACTATGGATAGTTACTTTACTATTTATATAGGCTTTCTAACTTAAAAATCAAGTTATATGCAAGCATATTTTTACAATAATCAAGCTCTTTAAAAATTTTTTGCTTAGCCTTATCAAAATATTTAACGAGCTGAAGGTTGTAAAAATATCCGAAGTATAAGTTAATTTTTCGTTTGAAAACCTCATTGAAGTATATGTTAATGGCAGAAAAAAAGTTCTTCTTTTTTGGAGTCTTCTAGTAAAGTGAATCTTCTTATAGGATAAGTACTATTCTCTTTTATATTTTTTAAAGTATTTTCTAGAAACTTATCACTAAACTTAACTTGTGAATCTTTTTTAATTTCATTATATATAGTATATTCTATATGAGGAGGGGTAGCATCTACTATATAAACCGGAAAAAGATTTTCTATAGGCTTGTTTACAAGTGCATATTGATATAGTGAAGCATCGACAATAACACCTCGGTATACATTAAAACAATGGGCAAAACTCCTACTATAGTTTTCATTTATGTAAATACGCAATATGCCTTGCATAGCAGGAACATCCATATCTTCATGCTTACAAATTTGGTATATAAGGGAGGCTATTAAGGGACCGTTATTTGAAATAGTATATTTATTAATGCAATATTTGCATACATTTTTTAAAAAAGTTTTTTCAGAAATGTTCATATCTATTATCATCTCCTAATTTTGAAATCTAATATATCTATTAAATCATATTTTCATATGTAAATAAATAAGTTTTTATGCAATTTTGAAAAAGGTATTTGCATAAAACGGCTTGAAATCAATAGTTAACGCAATAGTTATTCTTTTAGCATACATTAAGTCAACAAAATTAGCATGTAATAATTATGAATAATTATTACATATATTCAATATTATATTAAAAAAAATACTTTGTTTTAAGTATAAAGTAAAAAAATAGGCATAAATGTAACAAAAACTGTTAATTTTTTGTGTCAATAATTTTTGTTATATTATTTTAATTAAATTTTTCACATGTATAATTAAAAGTAAGATAGATATTCTAATGTACTTACTTAGGTAGAAAAACATGTATACAAAATTAAAAAACTATTATAACACATAGTATCAATATTGAAGGTAATACTGTTCAATATCGATACAGATAAAAAAAATATATAATACAGAAGAAAAAATTATAAATTTGTGGTATAATATAAAGTATAGTAATTTAGGTTTAAACCTCGTGAAAACGCTAACAAATAATAGGAGGTGTATTATATGAAAAGAGAATCGGAGGGTATTGTAATTGAAACAAGTGAAAGTATTGCAAAAGTAAGAGCTAGTAGACACGGAGATTGTAAAAGTTGTGGTGCTTGTCCTGGTGATAATGCTATAGTTGTAGATGCAAAAAATCCGGTTGGAGCAAAACCTGGTCAACATGTTGTTTTTGAAATAAAGGATGCAAATATGTTATGGGCAGCCTTTATTGTATATATACTACCGCTTATTGGAATCCTTATAGGTGCATTAATAGGAACATGGATAGGTGGAAAATTAGGTCATTCTTTAAGAGAGTTTCAAATAGGTGGGGGAGTATTATTTTTCATTTTATCATTGATATATATAAAAATATTTGATAGATCTACAAGCAAAAATGAGAGTAAAAAGCCAGTAATCACAAAGATATTGTATTGAGTAATTTGTGTACAAACTTTAATTAATGGAGAGACTTTTAAAACTAACTGACATTTAATAGATAAATTGTCATTATATATTATTTGCTATAGTATATAATTTTATAACAAATTATGGAAAATTCCGTAATTTGTTATAAAAATTATGTTTATATTTATTTTGCAGTTTCGTTTATATACATGCTGTAAAAATTATTGAAAGAGGTGTTTAAGAGTGTTAAAAAGTTTTCGAGGTGGAGTACACCCGGATGATAGCAAAAAGTACACAGCTAATAAACCTATAGAAATAGCACCTATACCAGATAAGGTGTTTATTCCCGTTAGACAGCATATAGGTGCTCCTACATCTCCTGTAGTACAAAAAGGAGATGAGGTAAAAAAGGGACAACTTATTGCGAAAAGTGATGCTTTTGTTTCAGCCAATATATATGCATCTACTTCTGGAAAGGTTGTAGATATAGGAGATTACCCACATCCTGGTTTTGGAAAATGTCAAGCTATAGTTATTGAAAAGGATGGAAAAGATGAGTGGGTAGAAGGAATACCAACTTCACGTAATTGGAAAGAGCTAAGTGTAAAAGAAATGCTTGGAATAATAAGAGAAGCAGGCATTGTGGGAATGGGAGGCGCAACTTTTCCTGTTCATGTTAAGCTTGCACCACCACCAGATAAAAAAGTAGATGTTTTTATCTTAAATGGTGCTGAGTGTGAACCTTATTTAACTGCAGATTATAGGTCAATGTTGGAAAATTCAGACAAGGTAGTTGCTGGAGTTCAAATAATTATGAAAATCCTCAATGTAGAAAAGGCATTTGTAGGTATTGAAGATAATAAACCAAAAGCTATAGAAGCTATGAAAAAGGCTTTTGAAGGTACAAAAGTGCAAGTAGTAGGCCTTCCTACCAAGTATCCTCAGGGTGCTGAAAAAATGCTTATAAATGTTTTGACAGGTAGAGAAGTTCCATCAGGTGGATTGCCTGCAGATGTAGGTGCGGTTGTTCAAAATGTAGGCACATGCATAGCAATAAGTGATGCAGTGGAGAGAGGAATTCCACTTATACAGAGGGTTACAACTATAAGTGGAGGTGCTATTAAAGAGCCTAAGAATATATTAGTTAGAATTGGAACTACATTTAAAGATGCTATTGATTTTTGTGGAGGATTTAAGGAGGAACCAGTTAAAATAATTTCAGGTGGACCTATGATGGGATTTGCCCAATCAAATTTGGATATTCCAATAATGAAGGGTTCATCAGGAATACTTGGCTTAACTAAAAATGATGTAAATGATGGAAAAGAATCTTCTTGCATTAGATGCGGCAGATGTCTAAAAGCTTGTCCTATGCACTTGAATCCAAGTATGTTAAGTATCCTTGGACAAAAAGATTTATATCAAGAGGCTAAGGAAGAGTATAATCTTTTGGACTGCGTAGAATGCGGCAGCTGTGTGTATACATGTCCTGCTAAACGAAAAATTGTACAGTATATTAGATATTTAAAATCAGAAAATAGAGCTGCAGGTGAAAGAGAAAAAGCTAAAGCAGCTAAGGCTAAAGAAAAGAAAGAAAAAGAAGAGGTCTTAAAATAATAAAGGAGTGATAATAAAATGGCGGAAGCACAGATAAAGAAAAATATTTTTACTATTTCGTCATCACCTCATGTTCGTTGTGATGAATCTGTTTCTAAGATAATGTGGAGTGTCTGTTTAGCACTAACTCCAGCTGCGGTTTTTGGTGTATTTAATTTTGGCATTCATGCTTTAGAAGTAATTATAACAGGAATTATAGCTGCTGTAGTTACGGAGTACTTTGTAGAAAAAGTTAGAAATAAACCTATAACTATTACAGATGGAAGTGCTTTTTTAACAGGACTTTTGCTTTCTATGTGTTTACCTCCTGATATTCCACCTTATATGGTAGCTATAGGATCTTTTATAGCAATAGCAATAGCTAAACATTCTATGGGAGGACTTGGTCAGAACATATTTAATCCAGCTCATATTGGAAGGGCTGCGCTAATGGTTTCCTGGCCTGTAGCAATGACAACATGGTCAAAATTAAGTGCCAGTGGTGTAGATGCTGTAACAACAGCAACTCCTCTTGGAATTTTAAAACTTCAAGGTTATTCAAAATTACTTGAAACCTTTGGAGGACAGGGTGCACTTTACAAGGCAATGTTCTTAGGTACTAGAAATGGAAGTATAGGAGAAACTTCTACAATATTACTTGTTTTAGGTGGACTTTATCTTATATATAAAAAATATATTAACTGGCAGATTCCAGTAGTAATGATTGGTACTGTAGGAATACTTACTTGGGCTTTTGGAGGAACTACGGGAATTTTTACAGGAGATCCTGTATTTCATATGATGGCAGGTGGACTTGTAATAGGTGCTTTCTTCATGGCTACTGATATGGTAACAATTCCTATGACTATTAAAGGACAGATTATTTTTGCATTAGGTGCAGGTGCATTAACATCGCTTATAAGATTAAAAGGTGGTTATCCAGAAGGCGTATGTTATTCAATATTACTTATGAATGCAGTTACTCCTCTAATAGATAAGTTTACACAGCCAGTTAAATTTGGGACAAGGAGGTAAGCTTTAATGGCTAAAGATAAAGATCAAAATAGTATTTTTGCAATTACTAAGAACTTAACCATTACATGTTTTATATCTGGAATTATAATAGCTGCGGTTTATTATGTAACATCACCAGTAGCAGCACAAAAACAGGTTCAAATACAAAATGAAACCATGAGAGTTTTAGTCAATGATGCTGATAAATTTAGTAAAGTAAATGGTAAAAAGGATTGGTATGCAGCTCAAAAGGGAAACAAGACCATTGCATATGTTGTACCTTCAGAGAGTAAAGGTTATGGTGGAGCTATAGAACTATTGGTAGCTGTTACTCCAGATGGAAAAGTAATAGATTTCAGTATTGTATCTCATAATGAAACTCCGGGACTTGGAGCAAATGCTTCAAAAGATTCTTTTAGGGGACAGTTTAAGGATAAAAAGGCAGAGGCTTTAACGGTTGTAAAAGATAAGTCTAACACTAAAAACATTCAAGCCATGACAGGAGCTACAATTACGTCAAAAGCTGTAACTAAAGGAGTTAAAGAAGCTGTTGTGCAAGTTACTACGTTTACGGGAGGTAAGTAATTATGAAGAATTTGTGGAATATATTTAAAAAAGGATTGATTGCAGAAAACCCCATATTCGTACTTGCACTTAGTTTGTGTCCAGCACTGGCAACGACAAGTACAGCTATAAATGGATTTACTATGGGGATTTGCGTTCTATTTGTTATAACTTGTAATAATACCGTAGTTTCTATAATTAAGAATGTTGTAAATCCTAAGGTACGTGTACCTGTATATATTACTTGTATAGCAACTATTGTTACAGTAGTGGAACTTGTTATGCAGGCTTATGCGCCTCTATTATATAAACAATTGGGAATTTATTTAGCATTGGTAGTTGTATTTGCTATAATACTTGCCCGTGCAGAGACGTTTGCATCTAAAAATCCTGTAGTTCCTTCTTTCTTTGATGGACTTGGAATGGGATGCGGATTTACTTTAGCACTTACTATAATAGGAATGATACGTGAATTATTTGGATCTGGAGCTATATTCGGTGTTAATGTATTTGGGGCTTCATATAATCCAGCTTTGATTATGATACTTCCACCTGGAGGATTCATACTCATAGGATATTTAGTTGCTATAGTAAAAGTTTATAATCAACATATGGAGAAAATTAAAATGCAAAAATTAGAAAAAGCAAATGGAGGTGAAGCATAATGGCATCTTACCTTACTCTTTTTATAAGTGCAGTAGTTGTAAATAACTATGTGCTGACAAGGTTTTTAGGACTGTGTATATTCTTTGGAGTTTCTAAAAATTTAAATGCATCTGTAGGTATGGGTATGGCTGTTACTTCTGTTATTACGATGAGTTCAATATTGGCCTGGGTAGTATATCATTTTGTACTTATACCATTTAATTTAACTTTCTTGAAAACGGTAGTTTTTGTACTTCTTATTGCCAGTTTTGTGCAGCTTTTGGAGACTATTATTAAAAAGCAGGCACCAGCCCTATATAATATGTGGGGAATATACCTTCTTTTAATAGCTACGAACTGTATCGTACTTGCTGTACCTATACTAAATGCTGATTCTAACTTTAATTTTTTACAGAGTGTTGTTAATGCGATAGGATCTGGGCTGGGCTTTGCTATGGCTATAATTTTGATGGCAAGCCTTAGAGAAAAATTGAGATTAGCAGATGTACCTAAACCGTTAGAAGGTCTTGGAGTAGCTTTTATTTTAGCAGGAATGTTAGCTCTGGCTTTCCTTGGTTTTTCAGGTATGATTTCTATATAGAAAGGAGCTAATAAAATGAATACCGTGATTATGATTTTAGTTGTAATGACTATTATAGGTCTTATATTTGGACTTGTTTTAGCCTATGTAAATAAAAGATTTGCAATGGAAGTGAATCCACTTGTAGAATTAGTAGAAGATGTACTTCCAAAAGGTCAATGTGGAGGATGTGGATTTGCAGGATGTAAAGCTTATGCAGAAGCTGTTGTTTTAGACGAAAGTGTACCTCCAAATCTTTGTGTACCTGGAAAAGCAGCAGTTGCAGAACAGGTTGCAAAGTTAACTGGTAAATCTGCTCCACCTATTGAACCTAGAGTTGCACATGTGAGATGTGGTGGAGATTGTACAAAGGCAGTTAAAAATTTTGAATATGAAGGTATACATGATTGTGTAGCTGCAAATTTACTTGAAGGTGGACCTAAAGCTTGCAAATATGGATGCCTGGGATTTGGAACATGTGTAAAGAGCTGTCCTTTTGGAGCTATGGCAATGGGCTCAAATGGACTTCCAATAATTGATACAGATATATGTACAGGTTGTGGTACCTGTGTAAGTGCGTGTCCAAAACAGGTACTTGGATTTAGACCTGTAGGTTCTAAAGTAATGGTTAATTGTAATTCTAAAAATAAAGGTGGAGCTGTACGTAAGGCGTGCAGTGTAGGATGTCTTGGATGCGGATTGTGCGCTAAAAATTGTCCAAATGATGCCATTAAAGTAGAGAACAATTTGGCAGTAGTAGATCAAAGTATTTGTGCATCATGCAGTGAAGCTACCTGTCTTGCTAAATGTCCTACAGGAGCTATTAAGGCTATTGTAAGTGCTACAGACTTACAACAGCAGAGCAAGAATGAAGCTGCTGCAAATTCATAATGGCAGTGGAGCAAAGCTTAAATTTGCTGATATTAATAATATAATTAGAGTAATATCAAGTGATTCTTAGGTTCAGGTGGAGTTTGCTTATAAGGAATACACTTTTCTCCATATGAACCTTAGAAGAACTTATCCAGGTGCGTAGCAGTGCTTATCCCCCATTTTGAAGAAGATAGGGGGTGTTAGCAATGGTAGCAATCGGATAAAAAATGTGCTGCGATTTTGCAGCACATTTTTTTATACCTATGGTGGAGTTACTTATTTTTTAATTCTTTAAACATAGGAATTTTATATAAGTTATTAGTTAGGAATTTCACGCACCAACCTATAAAGTATCCTGTGATTATAGCAGAGATTAAAAGCACCGGTAGATATATGTATATCCTAAAATCTTGAATTACTATAGAAGCTACTAAAAGTTGGCCTATGTTGTGAAATATTGCCCCGCATATGCTTATAGTCCATAGACTTAAGGAATTTTTAAAATATTTGTATAGAAGGATCATAACAATGTTACTTAAAATTCCTCCGGCTATGCTGAACATAAAGGTAGACATTGTCCCACCAAACATAGATCCTAGAAGCGTCCTTAAAAACATAATTAGTAAGGCTTCTTTCCATCCTATAAGTATAAGTGCAGCTAGGGAAATTGTATTTGCAAGTCCTAATTTTATTCCGGGAAATAAAACCGGAACTTGAGCTTCTATTATGTATATGACTAAAGCCATACTTGTTAGAAAGCTTAAAAAAACCATTTTCCTTGTTTTATTCATTAATCACACCTTGATTTTTAATATAATTTTAACTGGATATATCATCGTATTTAGAATTATTTCCCTCTAGTTTAATTATTAATTTATGGGGAAGACATATAATACTTTGACCTGGTTCGGATATCCATCCGGTTTTTACACAAATTTTATCAGGGCAATCTGCGTCTTTTATGCGTATTTTACCATTTTCTATTTCTATCAAATTATAGTGAGATTTATTGTATTTTACTGTAAGTTCTTTTGTGTTTTTTACTTTAGTTAAGTCTATTGTATCTATAATTTTACCATCTTGCTTTATTACAGCTATTTTATGTGAACCCTTTACATATGAACGGTATATAAATACTCCAGCACAACTTGCAATTATTAGTATTAAAATTAATACTGCAGCAATTTTATCCCCTTTTTTCATATTAACACTCCCATGCTTTGTATAATTACAGAAAATTAAGTGATGACCTATCTATGATTTTACTATAACAAAAGGTCATTTACAATGTTACTGTAATAAAAACTTGAATTTTAGTGTGATAAACTATTAGAGTATTTCTACCAATTTAAATAATTAGAATATTAATTCCGATAAAAAAAGACCGTCTCTAGGGAGACAGCCTTTTTTAGTGCAAATAGCTATTGCCATCCAGGGGAATTAGAACTTGAAGCTTAGGATCACGTGATACATTACCTACGGCATATACGCTGTAAAATCTATTTGGAATAATTCTGATATTTGGAATATAAAGAACTTTTTTACCAGAATCGGAGGTAAATACTTCTAACGTGTATTTGCCAGGGCTTACAGGAAGATATCTGGTAACTCCTTTATAAGATACGTTTGGAAACAATACATTTCCATTAGGCAATTTTACATCTACACTAGGTGCGTCTGGGGAAAGATGAACAAATCTTATAAAAGCCTTACCTGGTATCTTAGGACGTCTTACATCTTCTATAGATAGTAAACCCATATTTGGATAATTGCCTATAGAAGACATAGTGAATATTTTCCCAGCAGATATAGGCAACCTTTTATCCAAAATAGGATTTAAATTATTTCCTGATGGGAAAATTTTTATGTTGTATACCCCTGAAGGTACACTTACATAGTCAGAGAAAGATTTATAGGTTAAATTTTTGAAGATACGTCTATCGTTTAAATACACATCTATTGCAGGAGAATTAGGACTGGCATTTAGAAACCTTATATAAGAAATAGGATCTATTTCAGGCATTCTGTAAAAACTTTCATAGCTGTAATAAGGGCAAATAAACATTACAGTCACCTTTCATTAAATTGATACACTAATAATATATGTGTATTTTAGTATCTGTGATACAATAATAAAGTACTTTTAATACTCATTGAAAATATATTTTCCCAAATAATATAAATTTAGTGAAGCAGGTACTTTGCTCATATCTATATAATCTACAGGGTAATTTCCATCCCAGGGATATATTGATAGATATTTTTCGTTATATACGTTTATCACTAGTTTTTCTTTATTAAAAGTAAAATAAATTATGTAGGCAGCTTTTTGTGGAAGATCTTTTGGCTTATTTATAAAACAGGTCTTATTTAGATACTTTAACATGTTTTTTATATCTGTAATATTTTCATTCTTTAGTTCTGTTTCGTTGTGAAAATTATTTTCTTCTATAATGCATTTTAGAGAGGAAGACATAGTAAGATTTTTAGCAAGTAAATTGGTATAATAAAAGTTGTTAGGTTTTTTTGTAGAAAACATGTAATTACCTAATTTATAACTGCATCCTGAAAATGCAATAATTATAATTAAAAGTGTACTTAAAAACATAAAAAATTTTTTCATTTATATCACCTGACAAAAGTATTCTAGATAAAGTTATGTTTGTGTTTTGCAGTTTATACCATATAAGATAAAAATTAAAGAATTATATAAAGTGATTCTTAGGTTCAGATGAAGTTTGCTTATAAGGATGACTTTCTCCAGCTGAACCTTATTAACAGTATTCTTAGTGTCTTTAGCACTTAGAATACGTTATCCTTTAGGGGAAGAGCTTATCCAGGCGTGTAGCAGTGCTTATCTCCCACTTTCGTAGAAAAGCAGATATCCCAAATCTTTGATTTGGTGATAGTCGCTTTCGCTGTGTGCGATGGGGGGTTAGCAATGGTAGCGATCGGATAAAAAATTTTGATAGTTAAAAGGAGAGATGGGATACCAATGAATTATAAAATAATTGCAATGGATATGGATGGTACTCTTTTAAATGATGATAAATCTATATCGAAATATAATGAAGAAATGATACATAAAGCGATGAGATCAGGTGTGAAGGTGGTTATATCCTCTGGCAGACTTCCTGTAACATTAGGATTTTATATAGATACAGTATTTAAAAATCAGCCTGTAATATGCTGTAATGGGTCTATAGTACTGGATGAAAATAAAAATATTATAAAATCCAATTTATTAGACAAAGAAGCTATTTTAAAAGTTATAGACATTTTAAGAGAAAAAAAAGATACATATTATCATTTTTACAGTGATAATATACTATATAGTGAAAGAGTTAGTCATGCTACAAGAAAGTTTTATAAATTTAATGAGAATATGGATAAAGATTTTAGACTGGAGATAAAGATTATAAAAGATTCTAAAGAGTTTATACAAAATAATGGTTCGTGTATAAATAAAATAGTAGTAATAGATAAGGATATAGATTATTTAAATGAGTTGAGGGAAAAGATAAATAAGGTATCTAAAATTGATACTACAAAATCAGATATACATAACATTGAAATAATCAGTAAAGGCGTTTCTAAGGGGAGTGGATTGAAGTTCTTGGCAGACTATTACCACATACCTCTAAATGAATGTATAGCTGTGGGAAATGATGAAAATGATGAAAGTATGATAAAAGAAGCAGGTCTTGGAATTGCTGTGGCCAATGCAAGGGAATTTTTGAAAAAGTCTGCAGATTATGTGACAGAAAAGGATAATAATAATGGAGCAATAGGGGAAATTATAAAAAAGTTTATCTGAAAGTTATAATATAATTGTATGGGTTTATTATTCTGGATTATATTGGGAGTGATATTTTTGGAACAAAAAAAACAAATTCAAACTAGATTGAAGAAGATAGAGGGACAGATAAAGGGTATTGAAAAAATGATTGAAAATGATATGTGTTGTAAGGATGTTTTAATACAAATTGCAGCAGTGAGAGCAGCAGTAAACAAAGTGGGAGGGTTGATGATACAAAACTATGCAAAAACTTGTCTTTTTGAAGAAGGGGACACGAGATGTAAAAATGATAAAATAGAATCTTTAGTATCAACTCTCACTATGTTTTTAAAATAGAGGTATCTATATTTAACAATGCAATTTAAATTTTTTGTTCTTAAACAATCTCTTTTTAAAAAGTGAAGAAGCTTTAAAGACAGAGGATACAAAAAATACACCTACAGCTATAGTTCCTGCAGTAGCTAGTGTTTTAAGACCAGTTGAAAGGGAAGCATTTATATTGCCCTGTATAGATTTAAGCATTGTGTTATACATACCTCCTCCAGGTACTAGAGGAATAATTGCTCCTATGACGAAAGTTGTTACAGGTGTTTTTAGTATACGAGCCATTATTTCAGAATAAGTAGATGCAAATACTGAAGCTATGAAAAAGCAAACTGCACTTGAAAAATTTATGTGGGAGGAACTAATTAAATATACAAACCAGGTTAATCCACCTCCTAGGGAAGTAAATATTAAGTTTTTACCTCGTACATTCTCTAGTATATTAAAACCAAGGGTGGCAATTAAAGTATATACAGAATTTATTATTATACTTGTTATCATAATTTAAATCCTCCTAAAATAATCCACAATCGCAATATAACACCAGTACCTGCTGCAATTGCTACTGCAACTAAAAAGGCTTCTAATCCCCTTGAAATTCCCGAGATTAAATCTCCTGATATTGTATCTCTTATAGCATTAGTTATTGCAAGACCAGGGACTAATAGCATAATAGAACTTATTATTATGGTATTGGTATGGGATGCTGCATGAAGTTTAGTACACATAAGTGCTATTAAGGTAGCAGTAGCTCCACATATTATGTTTATGAAAAATTCATTTGTCTGAAGAGAGTTAAGTCCTGTAGAAATCAAGCTTATAAGGCAGCCTATAATAAAGGATATTATGAAGTCTACTATATTACCTCCATAGGCTAGACAAAGAAAACTTACAGCAACTCCAGAAAATAGAACATTTGTTTTAAAAGGATAAGGTTTTACTGAATCTATTTTAGACAACTTGTTCTCAATTGCATCTAGAGTATAGCATTGATCTTTAATATGTCTGGAAACGTTGTTTACTTGAGATATTTTTTCTAAGTTTAAGGTTCTTTGTTTTACTCTTTTTACAATGGATATAGTCTGATCATATTCATCTGATGCTGAAACTATAATTACATTCAAGGTTACAAAAGCATCTACATCACATATGTTATAACTTTTACATATTCTGGTTATAGTTTCTTCTACCCTATATATTTCAGCTCCACTTTTTAGCATTATTTTTCCCGCATAAGCAGCCAAATTTATTATTCTATTTATATCCATGCTCAATCTCCTCATACAAAAAATAAACTATGCATTTATACAGCATAAAAATTCTATCATCTTATAACAATAATGGCAACACTGGAATATTAAAAAATTATAGATTTTCTGAGGTACGAAGAAAGTCATTATTATTTGAACTTTGATATTTGAAGTTTAAACTTTTTAAAGTTTTTTTAACAATGGGTTCTAAAATTACGAATCGCAAATTATTTAAAACTATACTTGTGTAAAAGTAGCTTATAAAGTAATATATTAATAAAGTTAAGCACTAGACAGTATAATTCTTTATTATAGATAATAATACTGAAAATTTTTAAAAAAGGAGAGAAAAAAATGGATTTTAGTAGCCTTAAAAATGGTGACAATGCTGTTTATGAAATAATCAAAGAAGAGTATGGAAGACAGGAAAATGGTATAGAACTTATTGCATCAGAAAATTTTACTAGTAAAGCTGTAATGGAAGCAATGGGTTCTTTTCTTACAAATAAATATGCTGAAGGGTATCCTGGAAAAAGATATTATGGAGGATGCTTTGTAGTTGATAAAGTTGAAAATTTAGCTAAGGAGAGGATGAAAGAACTATTTGGAGGAGAACACTTTAATGTTCAGCCTCACTCAGGGTCACAGGCTAACATGGCAGTTTACATGTCAGTTTTGAAACCAGGAGATACAGTTATGGGAATGGATTTAAGTCATGGAGGCCATTTAACTCATGGAAGTAAAGTTAGTTTTTCAGGAAAATTATATAATTTTGTTTCTTATGGGTTAAGCAAGGAAACAGAGAGAATTGACTATGATATGATAAGGGAACTGGCACTTAAATATAGACCTAAGATGATAGTTTCTGGAGCAAGTGCTTATTCAAGGGAGATAGATTTTAGCACAATAAAAGCTATATGTGATGAAATTGGAGCTTATATGATGGTAGATATGGCTCATATTGCAGGATTAGTTGCAGCAGGAAAGCATATGTCACCAGTACCTTATGCAGACTTTGTCACCACTACTACACATAAGACACTTAGAGGACCTAGGGGAGGAGCTATAATTTGCAAAGAAAAATATGGTAAAGACCTTGATAAAACTATATTTCCTGGCATACAAGGGGGACCTTTAATGCATATTATAGCAGCTAAAGCAGTTTGTTTTGGTGAAGCATTAAAAACTGAATATAAGGAATACATAGACCAGGTTGTTAAAAATGCAAAAATTTTGGGAGAAGAGCTTACAAAGTATGGATTTAGACTTGTAAGCGGTGGAACCGACAATCATCTTCTTTTAGTAGATCTCACCAATAAAAACATAACAGGAAAGGATACTGAGGAAGTCCTAGAGAAAGTAGGTATAACAGTAAATAAAAATGCAGTTCCTTTTGATAAATTAGGGGCAAATATTACAAGTGGAATTAGAATAGGTACTCCAGCGGCAACTACAAGAGGCTTTAAAGAAGAGGAAATGAAGAAAATAGCTTATTTTATAAACAGTGCTGTAGAGAACAAAGATGGTGATCTTTCTAAAATTAAGGAAGAAGTAGTTGAACTATGTCATAAGTTTCCACTATATAATATGAATCTATAAATAAGCAAAGGCTCTAATATCTTTAGCACAATATAATAATTAATTGTAGTCATGTCAAGAATACCTTTAAAAAGGATACTTTTGACATGCTATTTTTAGTTACTTGATTCTTCTGTCATACGCTATTGAAAACTTACTGTTTTTTTAAAATCTTAATAAGTCGGAAAGTGTATAATAATTGATTTGTGCGGTTAATTTCATATATAGTAAATATTACATAAGTCTTAATATATTTTCACCTAGCACTAATTGTTTTTTATGATTATCTTTAATTACTGCTTCTATCATAGTTCTTGATGCTAGGGGATTTCCCCAGGGAGCATCCGAACTAAATAGAACTCTTTCTGGAAGTTCTTCCACAGCTAACCTTAATGCAATAGTTGCATAAACTGCAGATGTATCTAAATATATATTATTTATTTCCTTGGCAATTTCAATAGTATCAAGCCAGTTGAGTCCTCCCATATGGCCAAGTATTACAGGTATATTTGGAGATGCTTTAGCTAAATTTGCGATACCTTTTATGTCACTTAAAGTTAAAGGACTAAAGGTGTGAATCCATATAGGCATTGGTTTAAAATTGTTCATTGAGTTGAATACATTTTTAAGTAAATTTATACATCCAGAAGCAAGAGTAAATTCACCAATACCTATAAAGTTGTTTTTTACAATTTGATTTTCAATAAAATAGCTGGTTTCATCTTCCGAAATACCAACTGGAACACTTCCAAATCCCTTGAACCTCTTAGGGTTGTTTTTTACAACTGAAGCTAATTCTTTATTTATAATTTTCCTTGATTCTAAAGAATTTGTATTACCAACTAAGATATTGTTTAAAGCTAATATGCCGTTTTTAATTTCATCTACTGTTTTAGCACCTTCTGGGTGTATTGATGTAGCAAATAAAATAGTTAAATCAACTTTTGCTTCGTCCATCATTTTAATTTGTTTTTCAGTAGGTAGCATTACATGTTCGTGACTGTCTATAATCATTTTCATCTATCCCTTCTATATATTGTA
Source organism: Clostridium coskatii (assembly GCF_001675205.1). Lineage (NCBI taxonomy): Bacteria > Bacillati > Bacillota > Clostridia > Eubacteriales > Clostridiaceae > Clostridium > Clostridium coskatii. Next base: position 55,607 of record NZ_LROR01000028.1, read on the forward strand.
TATAAAGAGGATAAACCTTAGAGTTGACTCTAAGTCAATGGTGATTTTAAAATTTTTTTATAAATATTTCTTCTATCTATAGAAGCATTAATTAGTTTATCTAATTCTTCTCTTTCACTTTTTAGCTTTTGTATGTGAGTGTCCAATATATTTAATCTTTTCTGAATTATATCATGTACATTTAAATCATTTTTAAAATCTTTTATCATACAGCCTTCTTTAATGATTTCCTTGATATCATCAAGTGACATTCCTATTTTTTTGAAAAATATTAAACACTCTAGATACTTTATATCTGATTCTGTAAAGATTCTAACTCCATTTTTGTCTCTTTTTAACCATGGTAAAAATCCTATCTTTTCATAATATCTTATGGTATAAGAGGTGAGACCTGTTGCAATTGAAACATCTTTTATGGAATAATATTTCATTATAATTACCAACCTTTCTGATATTTCAATTATATAATAATTTGTTAAATACTCAACTTTCGCATATATAGTATATTGTTTAAAATTGAAATAATATTTTATTATGTTTGTACATACAATTTATATTAAAGGAAGTATAGTGGGGAGGATATTATTATGATAAAAAGGGGAAGTTTAATTGAAGTGGAAAATACAAAATATTATGATGATGGACAAATAATTAAGGTATTTTCAAGAGGTGCATGTTTAAGGGATTGTGAGATGGGAGAACAGGCAGAAATAATTACTTTTACAGGACATGTAATTAAAGGCATGGTTTCCCAAAATAAATGCTTTTATAATAGACATTATAACTTAGGTAAAAATGTAAAGGAAGTATTATCAATTAAGGTTCATTAAAGATAAATAAACTAGCATAGCAGTTAGTTATTTTTTTAATATGATTAATGTAAAATATAATAACTTATAACTATATTATTCACAATGGAATATATATATGATATAATATGTACGAACTATTATGACAAAAATACGAAAAACGTTCGAAAAATAAGTAATGAGGAGAGAGTACAATGAGTGTTAAAAGACTATTTGTGGAGAAGAAAAAAGGATTTGACATAGAAGCTCAAGGCCTTATGAAAGATATTAGAGAAAGCCTTAATATTCATGATTTAGAAAATATAAGGGTAGTAAATCGTTATGATATAGAAAATATTGATGATAGTGAATATGAAAGATCAAAGTATATAATATTTTCAGAAAAAACTGTAGATGAAATATATGAAGAAGAATTACAAGCTGAAACGAATGCTAAAATTTTTGCCGTAGAATATCTTCCAGGTCAGTATGACCAAAGAGCTGACTCTGCATCTCAATGTATTCAAATATTAACCCAGAGTGAGAAAACTCAGGTTAAATCTTCAAAAGTATACTTACTTTATGGAAACATATCTAAAGAGCAATTTATGAAAATAAAAAGTTATTGTATAAATCCAGTAGATTCCAGAGAAGCTTCTTTGGAAAAAATAGATCATTTAAGTGAAAAATTAGACGCACCTTCTTCTGTAAAAGTTTTGGATGGATTCGTAGAAAAAAGTGATGATGATTTAAAGGTCATTTTAAATTCACTTGGTCTTGCTATGAGTTTAGAAGATTTAATTTTTTGCAGAAATTATTTCAAAGAAGAAAAGAGAAATCCTACTATAACTGAAATTAAAGTTATAGACACATATTGGTCAGATCACTGCAGACATACAACTTTTACTACTGAATTAAGTAAAGTATCTATAGAAGATGGAAAGTTTTCCAAACCTATAAAGAAATCCTATGAAAATTACTTAAATTTAAGAGATGAGATATATGGGGAAAACAAAAAAACTGAATGCCTTATGGACATGGCTATTATTGGAATGAAAAAGCTCAGAAAAGATGGTAAATTAAATGATTTAGACGAATCAGATGAAATAAATGCCTGCAGCGTAGTTGTAGACGCTGATATAAATGGAAAAACTGAAAAATGGCTCGTAATGTTTAAAAATGAAACTCATAATCATCCTACGGAGATAGAACCTTTTGGAGGAGCGGCAACTTGTCTTGGAGGAGCGATTCGAGATCCTCTTTCTGGAAGATCCTATGTGTATCAAGCTATGAGAGTTACCGGAAGTGGTGATCCTAGAACTAAAATAGAAGATACTATAAAAGGAAGACTTCCTCAGAAAAAAATAACTTTAGGAGCAGCTTCGGGATACAGTTCTTATGGAAATCAAATAGGTCTTGCAACAGGTATGGTTTCTGAAATATATGATGAAGGCTATAGGGCAAAGAGAATGGAAATAGGTGCTGTAATAGGTGCAGCTCCGTTTGAAAATGTAAAAAGGGAAGAACCAAAACCTTCTGATGTGGTAATACTGTTAGGAGGAAGAACTGGAAGAGACGGATGTGGAGGAGCAACTGGCTCTTCTAAGAAGCATACAGAAACATCACTTATTACCTCAGGAGCTGAAGTGCAAAAAGGTAACCCTGTTACAGAAAGAAAAATTCAAAGACTTTTTAGAAAATCAAAAGTAAGCAAGATGATAAAAAGATGTAATGATTTTGGTGCAGGTGGAGTTTCTGTAGCTATAGGAGAACTTACAAGCGGACTTAAAATAAATCTAGATTTAGTTCCTAAAAAATATGAAGGATTGGATGGAACAGAACTTGCAATATCGGAGTCTCAAGAACGTATGGCTGTAGTTGTATCAAAGAAAGATGAAAAGAAATTTATAGAATATGCATCAGAAGAAAATCTTGAAGCTACTACAGTAGCAGAAGTTACAGATGACGAGAAACTTAAAATGTATTGGAAGGGAAAACTTATTTTAGATTTAAGCAGAAAATTCTTAGATACTAATGGGGTTAGAGCAACTACAGAAGTTGTTGTAAAGGCACCGGAGGAAAGTGGTTATTTTGAGAGCAGCAAGAAGTACAAGAATATGAATGACGGCGAGATTTTAAATAAGTGGATTGAAACATTAAAAGATCTAAATGTATGCAGCCAAAAAGGACTTGCAGAGAGATTTGATAGTACTATAGGTGCTTCTACTGTATTTATGCCTTTTGGAGGAAAGTATCAAGATACACCAATAGAAGCTATGGCCGCAAAATTGCCGGTATTAGATGGTAAAACAAATACTGCTACTTTAATGAGTTTTGGATATAATCCGGATATAGCTAAGTGGAGTCCATTCCATGGAGCTTTGTATGCGGTAGTTGAATCTGTAGCTAAAATTGCAGTTTCGGGTGGAGATGTTAACAGTATAAAGCTAACGTTTCAGGAGTACTTTGAAAGACTAGGTAAAGAACCTATTAGATGGGGAAAGCCACTTTCTGCCCTTTTAGGAGCATTACATGCTCAGCGAGGTTTTGAAATAGCAGCGATAGGTGGCAAAGACAGTATGTCTGGAAGTTTTAAAGATATGGATGTACCACCTACTTTAGTATCTTTTGCTGCAGCACTTGGGGAGGCAGATAAACTTGAGTCTCCTGAATTTAAAGGATACAGAAATAATGTAATACTTTTGAAAGCCTCTAAAGATGAATTTGAGTTACCATATTTTGAAGAACTTAAAAAAATGTATAGTGTTGTAAGTTCTATGATAAGAAAAGGCGAAATATTAGCAGCTTCTACTGTTAAAACAGGAGGAATATGTGAGGCTGTAAGTAAAATGAGTTTTGGAAATAGGATAGGAATGAAATTTACAGAACCTATGAAAGGTGAAGAAATTTTTGCACCAGATTATGGTTCCATAGTTGTAGAAATGGATCCATCTGTAGACTTTGAAAAGAGCTTTAAAGGTCTTTCTTATAAGATTCTTGGTGTTACCCAAAAGGAAAAAAATATTAGTGTAAACGGAATTAAAATGAATATTTTAGATATGATAGAATATTGGGGGAAAACTTTGGAAAGTGTATTCCCTACACATACTGAAGTTGAAGATAAAAAGATAAAGTTTGAGCGTTTTGAAAGCAACCATAAAAGTTTTCCAGTTGTAAAAGCTTCTGTACCTAAAGTTATTATACCTGTATTTCCTGGAACTAATTGTGAGTATGATTTGGGAAAGGCTTTTAAAAATGCAGGAGCAGAAGTTGATACTGTTGTAATTAAAAACTTAACTGGAAATCAGATAGAAGAATCAGTAGATCGAATAGTGAGCGGAATAAATTCATCTCAGATTATAATGCTTCCAGGTGGATTTAGTGCAGGAGATGAACCAGATGGATCAGGAAAGTTTATTGCTACTTTTTTTAGAAATCCTAAAATAGCAGAAGCTGTAATGGAACTTTTAAATAAGAGAGACGGACTTATACTTGGAATATGCAATGGCTTTCAGGCACTTATAAAATTGGGACTGTTACCTTTTGGAGAAATAAGGGATATAGATGAGTCATGTCCTACACTTACGTATAATAAAATAGGAAGACATGTATCCTGTATGGTAAATACTAGAATTGTTTCAAATTTGTCTCCATGGTTTAGCAATGTATCTGTAGGGGATGTACATTCAATACCTGTTTCCCATGGAGAAGGAAGGTTTATAGCAAGTGATTCCGTAATTAAAAATTTAAAAGATAAAGGTCAAATAGCTACACAGTATGTAGATTTTCAAGGAAATCCAAGTTATGACATAAAGTTTAATCCAAATGGATCATGTTTTGCTGTAGAAGGTATAACAAGTCCTGATGGAAGAATACTAGGAAAGATGGGACATTCAGAAAGAATTGGAAAAAGTGTTACAAAAAATGTTCCGGGAGTAAAAGACCAAAAGTTATTTGAAGCAGGTGTAAATTACTTTAAATTATAAAGTATAGTTATGGACATATAGACTAATTTTAATATAATTAAGAAGCCTACGGTACTTTTAACATCAGCCGTAGGCATTTCTAATTTGTTAATTAATTATAGTTTTAATATCTCTTTACTGCTATGCCAGCTCTTATTTTGTCAAGATTATTTAAGGTTATATCCAGTCTTTTTAAAGCAACACTCACAAATAGACTATTAATTAATACTAATGATGTAATTCTTGATTCCATAGCTTCACTTCTTACCATTGATTCTTTGCCATATGATGTTAATAATATATCCGAAATCTTCTGAAGAGGAGATTTTTGGTTGCTTGTTATAGAAATGATTTTAGCACCATTTTTCTTTCCTACTTTTATAGAATCGATTAAGTCTTTATTGCTTCCTGAAGTAGAAAAGGCAAATATTACATCATTTCTTTCAGCCATAGCAGCATACATAACTTGCCAATGAGAATCAGAATTGCAAACACAAGGTATACCTGTTCTTATAAACTCATGATATGCATCCAGAGCAACTATCCAAGAACCTCCCATTCCAAAAAACATTAGCTTTTTTGCATTTAATATTAACTTTACCGCTTTTTCCATTTCCGTACTTTCATTCATGCTTATGGCTTTTTGAATACTATGTATACTTGAACTCATGACCTTTTGCATTATTATATACATATCGTCATTTTCTTTAATACCCTCAAAGATATTTTCAACTGGCTTGACTATTGTACTAGCTAGGTTAATTTTAAGATCCTGATAGCCTGTATAGCCCAACTTGTTGCAAAGCCTGAAGATTGTTGTTTCACTTACCTTACTTACATAAGCAAACTCGGTAATAGAAAAATGGATAATACTTTCAGGATTTTCTAGAATATAGTGAGCCGCTTTTTTTCCGCAGTTTTTAAATTACTATAGATTGCTCTAATTCTTGCTAAACAATCACCAGCTTCTATATTATCCATAATTGCCTCCTTATAATTATTATTTAATTTAGATGTAAAATTCTTAACACATAGGTAATTATAACACAAACATTAATGCAGTGTTTATAAAACGTTAGCGGAATAGTGTAATAGAATTTTATACTGTGAATCATGATTTCTCAATATTTTGAATAACAAACATTAATACAATATGAAAAAAATATTTTTTATACTTGATTATTTTATAGCGTATGATATACTAAATATGAAAATAATTTTCGCAATTTATTAAATTATATAATAAAATAAAGATCTAGCTAGAAGTCGGCTAGAAAGAAGGGAATGAACGTATATGAAAGCAGCTATATATAAAGGAATTGGGAAAATAGAACTTGAGGAAATAGCAAAACCTAAGGTTGAAAAGGGAACAGTATTAATTAAAGTTAAAGCATGTGCAATTTGTGGTGGAGATTTAAGAACTTTTAATTTTGGACATAAATCTATAAAACCACCTATTGTTTTGGGACATGAAATTGCAGGAGAAATTGTTGAAACTGCATCTGATATAGAAAAATATAAGGTTGGTGATCGTGTAATTGTTGCACCAGCTATAGGATGTGGATCATGTTCGTATTGTTTATCAGGATGGCAGAATATGTGTTATCATCGTACTACTATTGCCCATCATTATAATGGAGGCTTTGAAGAATATATGCTTATACCTGCAGCTGCAATCAAAGCAGGCAATATTAATTATATTCCAGATGAAGTAACATATTTGGAAGCATCTCTTGCAGAACCACTGGCATGTGTTTTAAATGCACAGGAAGTTATAAACGTTGGATTAGGAGATACAGTAGCTGTAATAGGTGCTGGCCCAATAGGATGTATGCATGCAGAAGTTGCCAGGGCAAAAGGAGCAGGTAAAGTTTTCTTAATAAATCGTAGTGAAGGCCGTTTGCAAGCAACAAAAAAATTTGGCTTTGATGAATATATATGTTCAGGAAAAGAAGATGCAGTGAAAGCTGTTATGGATTTAACGAATGGACTTGGGGCTAATATAGTAATTGTTACTGCCGGCTCACCTGAAGCTGAAATAATGGGACTTAATATGGCAAGTAAAATGGGTAAAGTTTGTTTCTTTGCAGGATTGCCTAAAGATCAGCCAACAGTTAATCTGGATTCCAATCTTTTGCATTATAGACAGATTACTGTTTTTGGAACATTTTCTTCGGCACCGCGTCATAATGCACTTGCATTAGAAATGATACGCAGTGGAAAAGTTTCTGCTAAGGATATATTAACTCATGTTGTAACACTTGATAAAATAATTGATGGTATGAAATTAGTAAAGAATAGAGAAGCATTACGTGTTAGTGTAGCGCCTTGTATAGATGAAATAAATGATGAATTTAATAAACTCCCAGGTGTAAAGATTGTTAAGTAGTATAAGTTAAAAGTTAAAAAAGATTAAAGATTAATGTATTTTCGTGGGGGGAAAACATATGCCTTGTTTAGTGGGAATAGATGTTGGAACGACAAATTGTAAGGCAGTAGCTTATGATATAGATGGGTCTATAAAAGCTATTGCAAAGCATAAAACGGTTACTTATTATTTGGAAGATAATTGGACTGAATTTGATCCTGGACAATTATGGGAGTCAGTTCAAACGATATTAAAGGACCTTTCTAATCAATTAAAAGGTGAAAGTATTGATGGGATTGCAATTGCTAGTATGGGGGCTGCTGGTGTACTTTTAGATGAAAACGATAACTGGATTCATCGTTCAATAACCTGGTTTGATACACGAACTAAACAAATAGCTGATTGGTGGAGAAAAACACTTGGGGATGAGAAAGTATATTCTATTACGGGTTTTGTTCCAAATCCTATGGCTGGAATAACTAAAATACAGTGGATTAAAAATAAAATGCCTGAAAAATTTAATAAGGTAAAACACTGGTTGTCTATGCAGGATTATATTGCATATCGACTTACAGGAAAAGCTGGAGTAGATTATTCAATAGCTTGTCGTACAATGGCAATGGATTTAAAAAATAAATGTTGGTCAAAGGAAATTCTTAATCATGCTAACATTCCTGTTGATATATGTTCAAATTTAAAGAGATCTGGGGAATTAGTAGGAAGAGTAAGCAATAAATCATCTTTACTGACAGGGATTAAAGAAGGAACTCCTGTATATGCAGGAGGAATGGATTATGTATGTGGCGCATTTGCTTCTGGCTTATGCGAAAGTGGTGAAGTACTGAGTGCAGTTGGAACAAGTGAGCAAATCCTGATGGTAACCGATGAGCCTGCTAATGATATAAAGAATATTAAAACAAATTTTACATGTGTCAATTATGTAGTAAATGATAAATATTATATTGGAGGACAAGTTATTTCATCAGGTGTAATTTTAGACTGGTTCTGTAATGAAATAGGTAAAAAGAACGTTTCAGAGTTGGTTTCTGAAGCTGAAAAATCACCTATAGGTGCACATGGAGTTATGATGCTTCCACATTTTCGTGGAAAGTATGTACCAGGGGCAGATCCACTTTCTAAAGGCGCATTTCTTGGATTAACCACATCACATACACGCGGTGATGTAGTGAGAGCTATTTTGGAAGGACTTTGTTATGAATCTACTGTTATAATAGAAAATTTGCAAGAAGTAACTAATAAAGAAATAAGTTGTGTGCACGTAGTAGGAGGTGCTGTAAATTCACCTTTCTGGATGCAGCTAAAAGCTGATATATTAGGTAAAACTATTATTTGTCTAGATGTACCAGAAGAAGTTACACTAGGTGCAGCTATGATTGCTGGTATAGGTAGTGGAGTGTATAGTAGCCCATCTGATGCAATACAGAAAACCCGTAAAAATGAGACAGTATATAAACCAGATGCGGAATGCCATGAAAAATATCATATGCTTATGAATGAAATTTATAAGCACATTTATCCTGCTTTAAAGGAAACAAATTATAGAATAAATCGTATTTCAGAAATACTTAATAAAGAATGCTTAATGAAAGATGCTTAATCAGTAAAAAATAAAGGAATAGGGGAGGAATAGAAAATGAAATTTTTAGTTGTAGGAGATCCTATGTTATCTTCAAAAACATTGAGTGGTGCTGTACACGATATTTTTGGCAGTGATACAGAGGTAAAGGAAGTAGATTGGAAGCCAGCAAGCGACGATGAGTTCTGGTATTTGAGAAGCCAAGTAGAAAAACTTGGACCAAGTGCAGGAAAACCGCCTAAGGAATTAGACGAAGCAGTTAAGGATGTAGATGTAATTATTACTCATCATACACCTATAAGTGAAAAATTGATAAATGCAAGTAATGCATCTTATATAGGTGTTTGCAGGGGCGGAGTTGAAAACGTAGATGTTAAAGCAGCAAAGGCAAAGGGTATCAAGGTAATGAGAACTATGGGACGTAATGCACAAGCTGTTTCTGATTTTACTATAGCTCTTATGTTGGCACAACTTCGTAATGTAGCAAAAGGCCATGAAGCACTTATTAAAGGAGAATGGAAGAAGAAATATGCTAATTCAAGTTTTATGGGCGATATGGCCGATAAGACAATAGGATTAGTTGGATTTGGTTATATTGGAAAACTAGTTGCCCAAAAATTATCGGGATTTGATGTGAGTATCGTTGTTTACGATCCTTTTGTAAAAGAAGATGTATTAGAAAAATATAATGTAAAAGCAGTTTCATTGGAAGAGTTATGCAAGCAATCAGATATAATTAGTGTTCATGCAAGACTTAGCGAGGAAACTAAAGGACTTATTGGTGAAAAGGAACTTTCATTAATGAAATCTACTGCATATTTAATTAATACAGCCCGAGCAGGTTTAATTGATGAGGCTGCATTAATTGATGCATTGCAGCAGCATAAGATTGGTGGAGCAGCACTTGATGTATTTTGGACTGAACCATTACAAAAAGACCATCCATTACACAAATTGGAGAATGTAACAATTACACCACACCTTGCTGGTGCAACAAATGATACTTTTAACAAGACTCCATACTTGTTATTAAGAGAATTTAAAAAATATTTAGAAACCCATGAAGAATCAAGCTGGTTGGTTAAATAAGAAGTAATTTTTATAGATATGGAATTAATTTAGTGATAATGAATTTTGGAGGGAACTTAATGGATGTTGGATTGATTGGACTTGGAAAGATGGGGTATAATCTTGCATTAAATATGAAGGAGCATGGGCATGATGTTACTGCATATGATTGTAATGAACAAAATGTCAAAGAAGCTGAAAAGGATGGATTAACTGGTGCATATAGTGTTGAAGAATTGGTTTCCAAGCTTAAAGGAAGAAAAGTTGTTTGGCTTATGGTACCCGCAGGAAAACCAGTGGATACTTTAATAGATGATCTTTTGCCTCTCCTTAATAAACATGACATAATAATTGATGGAGGTAACTCTCATTATAAAGATACCTTGAGAAGATATGAAAAGATTAAGTTAAAAGGAATAGATTTTGTAGATGTTGGAACAAGTGGAGGTATTGAAGGCGCAAGGTATGGTGCATGTACAATGATAGGTGCACAAGATGAGGTTTTTGAGTATATTGAGCCGTTAATCAAAGATATAAGTGTAGAAAATGGCTATTTGCATACAGGTGAAAATGGATCGGGACATTTTGTAAAAATGGTTCATAATGGGATAGAATATGGAATGCTTGAAGCAATTGGAGAGGGATTTGAAGTTCTTGAAAAAAGTCAGTTCAACTTTGATTTTAAAGAGATAGCTCGAGTATGGAATTATGGATCAGTTATTCGCGGTTGGCTTATGCAGTTAATGGAAGATGCATTCAAAAATGATCCGAAACTTAGTTCAATAAAAGGAATAATTCATTCTAATGGTGAGGGACTGTGGACAGTACAGGAGGCATTGGAGCTCAAGGTTTCTGCACCGGTTATAACTGAGTCCTTATTCACAAGATTTCGTTCAGAAGAAGATGATACATTTACAGGTAAAGTAATAGCTGCACTGAGAAATGAATTTGGTGGACATGATGTAGAAAAAGAATAGTTTGAATTTAATTATTATAAATTAAGGGCTATCTATATGATTTTTAAAATAGCCCTTAATTTATTAGGGCTTATCTTATTGTAGAGTATTTAAAGCTACTATGCTTTAAATCTTTCTAAGAGCATTTCTAATTGTATTTATCGTTTTTTGTATATTTGAAAATATATTATTAAATTTGCTACATAGAAATATAAATTTAGCAAACAAGAAAAAAATTTTTTACAAAAATGTTTTTTTATATTGAAAAAAAATATATGAATGAGATTA
>NZ_LROR01000029.1:0-75974 GCF_001675205.1 Clostridium coskatii
TCTTGATTATCTTATGAAAAAATATTGTTCTTACTCTAATATTCATGATAAGAGTAAATATCATTTTCATGCTCTAAAACATACTACAGCAGTTCATTTAGCAGAGTCCGATATGGATATAAAAGAATTACAATGGTGGCTTGGGCATAAGTCTGTTACAAATACAGAAATATATTTTCAATTTACAACAAAACAGCAGGAAAAGATGTATTCCAAGCTTGAGGCAAAAAGTGAAATGGTTTAAAAATATATAATTGCTGCATTTTGTCGATATTTTAATTTTTAACTTACTTATTTAATTTTTTATTAAATCTAACAGCATACGTTAAATATGGCTCTCCAAAATATTCTTCTTTATCTTTTATATATCCATGTTTTTTATAAAATGAAATAGCTCTACTATTTCCCTTAAAAGCCCATATTACAATTTCTTTATAACCATATTTAAATGCCTGCTGCTCTGTAAAGCTAAGTAATTGGCTTCCAATTCCTTGATTTTGATAAGCCTCGGAAATATAAATACGCCAAACTTCAAAAGCTCCTATTTTATCGTTGTCAACTGTATCTCCAATAGATAATAGTGATGCAATATGCCCATTACATTCATAAACATAGTTTGATAATCTACCAGATAAGAAATCTGTTTTCAATCTCTTTTTCCTATTAAAACAACCATTGTCATTGAGCAATTGTTCATTTACATAGCCATCATATACAGACCTCCAATTATCATTGACAATTTTACAAACAATTTCTATATCTTCTTCCTGAAGCAAACGTATCATTTAATTTCTTTCCTTTCTAAATTGCAATTTATCTCTTTCTTGCCCTTATAATTATAATAACATGAATTTCCTTATAGTTATCTAATTTTTCTTTAAAACCATCTATCATAAATCCAAAGCTTCAAAAGATTTAACTGATTTTCTGTAAGCAGCATATGTGAGAAAAATATAAACTATTGTTCCCACTGCCAACACAATCAACTTATAAACAAGATATTGAGGGTCTTTTGTGTCCAGATAATCTCTTACAAAAGGTAGGATATGCACACTAGTTTCTGCAATTACTATGTAAACAAATATAACAGTACTTGACCATACAAAAGCAGTTCCTACCTTGTTAATGTCCTTATAATAAATTTCAAAGAAAATGTAATTAAATAAACCAAGCATTATAAGTGAAAAACCGAACAAAGCAATATTTGCATCCATACCAACTTGATTACCTGGTAATGGAAGGTTTTGACGTATAATTGCAAAAGGTATTGCTGCAATTACCTGTGCTAATTCTAAAAGAATTACAAAAGCAAATCGTGACTTTACAATATCTTTTTTAGCAATAGGAAGTGTTAGAGTATAAAAAACATCATTGTTCTCTCTGCCGTTTAAGCAAGTGAAAAATACAGCCAATCCTGTATAAAAAAACACGACGTAATAGGGATAATTAGGTATTATTAGCATAGTTGAAAGGATGATGAAAATAGGTGCTGTGGGATGCATAGAAAGAAATATTTCTTTTTTTAAAAGTTTTTTCATTACTTTTCCTCCTCCTTTTCAAGATGAACCATAATTGACTCTAAATCTGCATTTATATAATCAATACCTATATCTGAAATATCATCTGTTCTTATAAGTGCTGAAAAACCGTTTTTACTCCTTTTACAACCAATCAACTTTGGCTGCAAATTTTCGGTTAATTGATCTTTCGTAACCTGCAAAACCTTGTAGCTATCTACAAATGATTTAATATCCGAATCGGCAAGAATCATACCGTTTTTGATATATATAATGTTATCGGCACACTTATCAAGATCAGAAGTAATATGAGTTGAAAACAATATGGTAATTCCATTGTCACAAAGTTCCATAAATACATCTAACAAATCATCCCTTGAAACAGGATCAAGTCCACTCGTAGGTTCATCAAGAATAAGCAGCTCTGCATTATGTGACAACGCAAGAGTTAGCGCATATTTGACCTTCATACCCGCTGACAACTGTGCAGGTGTTTTGTTTTCATCTAACTTAAACATGTCCATATATTTAAAATAAGCAGTATCATCCCATTTATCGTAAAATGATTTGGTAATATTGGTAATCACTTTAATTTTTTTCTTTGTATAATAATCAATTCCACCTAAAACAAAGCCTACACGCTGCTTGGTCAAAAATTCACTATTTAAAAAGTTATTATCAAAAAATAAAATTTCCCCATTATCGGGATGTACAAAATTAAACAATAATTTTAATGTTGTAGATTTACCTGCTCCATTTCTACCTATAAATCCTGTAATTTTCCCTTTTTCAAGGGAAAATGATACATCTTTCAGTTCAAAAGCAGGATATTTCTTACATAGATTTTTTACTTCAAGTACACTCATTCCTTATCACCTTCTCTTTCAGAAATATCTCCGTCGAAAATTGTTTCGGTTAATTTAGTAAAAAGTGACTTTGGAGGTATAGCAATACCTTTCTTCTTATCAGCAAGAACTATAATAGTATCACCGGGTTTGATGTCAAAAATGTCTCTAGCTTCCTTTGGTATAACAAATTGACCTTTTTCACCGATTTTTACTGTCCACGCATACTTGTCTTTTGGGTGCTTCATATTATTTCCTCTTTTCATTATTAATATTGTATGATAAGTATGATTTGTATAACTAAATTATACTCAGTTATTTTAAAAAGTCAAGATTTTGAACAAAAATTGCCTCAGCTATGCTTTGGATTATGGAAACTTTTTATTCTTCTATATTCTATGAAAGTTAATATTATCATTATAATATCAAAAACAGTTAGTATTATTAGCCAACTTGAAGGATGAAGTATATATCTATAAATTTGGTAAATTATAAACAAAATCAATGACATTATAGTAAGTGGATAAGCCCAAGACCTTCTTTTCCATAGAAATATTATAAGAATTAATTTGACTATTCCATGAGAAATCAAATAGAACACCCCAAAATATTGCGTACTTATGGTAAATTTTGAACTTAATTTTATCATAAAATTTGCAATAACATCTCTTGGGTCTTCCGATAACTCATGTTGTGTTAACAAAACAACTAAATCACTTAATCTACTCGGATTTAAAAAAAGTAATAAAACCCCACCTATAATTTCTAAAAAACCATCAATAAATTTTATTAATATTCCAATTTCAAATCCTTTATGAAATATATTACTATTTGTACTAAATTTCATTAAGTTCGATATTATAATCACCTGCTCTCACTACTACTTAAACTAAATAATAAATTATAATACTTATTATTTATATATTTGCCTTATTAATTCATATTGTAAATTATCTTTTCACTTAACCTATATTATAAATAATGACATAATTCACTTATAAGTTGATTCGAAAAGGTAAAATTAATACGAAGTAAATTATTAAATGAAATATGATGTTAAAATATTTGTAAAGATTATAGGAAAGATGGGATTTTTATGTATTATTGTGCATTATGTACTATTCATGCTTGTAATAAAAAGGATTTGGATAAAGCGCCAAAAAATTGTCCAAGTCTTGATGAGAAAATGAAAAAAATTACAGAGGTCTATAAAGATGAAGAAAATTTTAAAATTGCTAAAGCATCAGCATTAGTTGTGAGTGAGGGATATGGTGAAAAGACAAGATTAGAAGAAACAATTGATTTTGCTAAAAGATGTCAGTATAAAAATATAGGAATTGCATTCTGTGTTGGCTTATCTAACGAAGCTAAGATTTTAAGTAAAGTTCTTAGTTATAATGGATTTACTGTAAATTCTGTAATTTGTAAAAATGGAGGTATATCAAAAGATTTTATTGATATAGATTCAAATGTACCAATGTGTAATCCAATAGGTCAGGCGAATTTTTTAAATGAAGCTAAAACAGATTTAAATATTATTTTGGGCTTATGTGTTGGACATGATTCTTTGTTTATAAAATATTCAGAAGCTCCAATAACTGTTTTTGCAGTAAAAGATAGGGTTTTGGCACATAATCCATTAGGCGCAATATATCAAGCAGACTCTTACTATAAAGACAAGCTATTTCCTAAAAAGAAATAACACTATCTTTATAATAAGACATCTCCTTTTATTTGGATTAGCTCTAATTCAGCATATCCTTCTTCTTCAACTTCTATATTATATTAAAGTTATTTTTATACTGATGCCTAATAAATATATTGCATCTTTCTTAGCAGTCATTATATCCATCTATTCTATTAAATTTTTATTTAAGTATTTCAACATTTTCATAAATGGTTTTCTTCTCATTAGATGAAATAACTTTATTTGTAATATATGCTATTATAATAATTACAGGTATATCGATAGCATATCGGGTAATCATAAATTTCCATCCCATTACTGATGCTTCAAATAATGATATAGGTATTTTTGTAGCAGACCATGCTCCTATAAAAATTAGCACATTGAAAAAAGCACTTCCCTTTTTCATCAAAACTGCAGCAAAAGGAAAAGAAACATATACCGGTCCAGCAGCAAATGAACCTAATAGAAAAGCAATAATCATACCTTTTAATCCTGAACCTTTTCCCATAAGTTTTATCATTGTCTCCTTTTGTACCCAAGCATCCAAAAGCCCCATCAAAATAAAGACCGGAGGCATAATAGCAAGCAGTTCCTTTAAATTATCTGCCGTTCCTTCTAACGAATTTATTCCCAATGAAGGTTTTACTAACAATAAAATTAAATTTATTATTAAAATAATACCAAAAACTCTATATCTTTTTAATATTCTTTTCATCATATTAACACTCCCATCACAAAAGCAATTGCAAAAGAAAACACAAGGGCAAGTGAATTTCTAACATATGTGGCTTTCTTACCCCAATATTTTGATTCAATAGGAATTGTAATAATTCCAACCATGACTGACGTTGATATAAGCATTGTTATTTGAGCCATGCCAGCTCCATTTTTTAATAAATTAGCTGCTAATGGAAATGTGACAAAACCAGGTATTACAGTACAAGATCCAATAAGTGCAGCTAACGCTAAACCTAATATACCAGATTGATGACCCATTATTTTTGAAATAACCTGCGGGCTTAAAATAGCAAGCATAATTCCTATAATAAACAATATGGAAAGGAATAACGGCAAGATATTTTCAAAAGACTTCCAAGCTTTTTTTAGAGCCAGTAAAGTTTTTTCGTGGCTTTTAATTAATGATACAAGTAATAAAATAAACATTAAAAAGTATAATCCCATAGTAAACATAAAATTTTTTTACCTCCTCATATAATTAGTTGTGTAAAATTAAACACTATGGTGTAATAAATATAATAGTGTATTTAGCACTATTAGCATACATCTATTTTTTGATAGTGTCAATAACATTAATATATTATTTGCAATAAGGTGTATGAAGTAATATAATGTTATTATACTATAAATAAAAAGGAGATATTTTATGGCTGGTAAAAGAAAACAATCTCGTCATCTTCCTGCATTTATTTTACTGACACTAGCTGAAGGTTCTGCATATGGTGGTGCAATATATACTTCACTTATAGAAAATATACCTGATTTTCAGTGTGACCAAGGAGCTATATACCGTACTCTTAAGCAACTTGAAGATGATGGTGCAGTAATATTTTCGTGGGATACAACTAATTCAGGACCTGCCAAAAAAATCTATACTATTACTGACACCGGATTGAATCAACTTGATGATTGGAAAAATGATATAGAAAAAAGAATTCTATATTTAAAATATTTTTTAGATAGATATAAAAATTTAAAAAAGTAGAATACTTTTGAAACTATCCATATAGTTAGTTTCTTATTGTATATTTTCGTTTTTACATATGAATGATAGTTAAGCTATAAAACTCAATGCCATGTTTTCATACATGAAATTAAATATATAGCCAATAATGGGGCTGAACGTGCAACATACACATCTTTATTTATTTTGTAAACTTCTTATTTTGTTTACTAACTAAGACCATACGATAGATATTAATCCTATCATATGGTCTCTATATACAACTACTATACTCATAAATTACCCTTATATGGTGCATACTTTTCAATACATGACACGGCTGACTATCCCATCAATTACTTAATTTTTTATAGTTAATTTATATATTAATAACATCCCCTGCACTTGCTTTTTCTAATCTATTTATTATAGAATTTCCTAAACCACTGTCTTTAGGTGCTTGCACATAAATATGACTTACATTCAATTTATCACATTCTCTAAGCAAATCAAATGTCTTTTGTGCTGCTACATTTAACGTTTTAAAACTTCCTAAGCTATACACATGCTCATAATTTCTAAAATCTTTTAAAAATTCCTGAAAACAAATTACAGCATTTTCTTCATTTGCATTTTCTTTAATCCATTTAGATGTTTTTGCATAATCTCCTTTAACCAATGTTACTGGTGCATCTGGCGCATAATGCCTATATTTCATTCCTGGAGCCTTGGGAATTTCATTTCCTTTAACACTTAATAAATTCTTTTTATATACAAGATTAGGAATTACCTTACGTATATCATCCAAGCTTATAGCCCCAGGTCTTAGAAGTACTGGATCTGGAGTCGACATGTCTATAATTGTTGACTCTAATCCAATTGAACATGGACCTCCATCCAAAATACAAGGAATTTTTCCATTTAAGTCATTATAACAATGTTCAGCACTAGTAGTTGACGGTTTCCCTGATAAATTTGCAGATGGAGCTACTAGTAGAGTTCCGCTTTCTTTAATTATAGCTCTTGCTACTTCACTTTTTGGGAATCTAACTCCCACAGTTTTCATTCCTGCACTAACTGTATCTGAAATACAATCTTTTTTATTGAAAATCAAAGTTACTGATCCCGGCCAGAAAGCATCAAATACTTTCTCTTCATCTTTATAAATATCCTTACATATATCATAAACTTGTTCTAATTTATATATGTGTACCAATAATGGATTGTCTTGTGGTCTTCCTTTAACTTTAAATATCTTTTTTACTGCATTTTCATTAAAAGCATCTGCAGCTAATCCATACACAGTTTCCGTTGGAATTGCAACAACTTCCCCCTTTTTTAGATATTCTGCACTTTTTACAATGTTCTGGTAATTAGCATTTAAATCTTTAACATATAATACTTCTGTTTCCATAGGTTTTACCACCATTTATAATTCACCTTCTATTTCTGTAATATGTGTGCTACATAATTAATTTTAACTTCATAATATTTTGCTATTTTGTATTAACTAGCATTAGTTATATGTTACACCGTATTACTCAATTTTCAAAGTATTGTTCTATGTCTTTTTCATTACAATCTTTAAATTCATAAAAAATCTCTTGACCTAAAGCTAACTTTATCCATTACAATAAATATGATATAGTAAATTTAGAATTAGAAAAAGGAAGATATAGGTGATTTCACCGCACATAATACATAAAATCAATCAATACTTTTTAAAACAGGGGTGATTATAATGAAAAAATCAAAGGTATATTTTACAGATTTTCGTACAAAACTTGGAGAAGGTCTTCCAACCAAGTTAAAAAAGCTGATTAAAAAGGCAGGTATCGAACAAATCGACATAGATAACAAGTTCGTCGCCATCAAAATGCACTTCGGCGAGCTAGGCAACTTAGGTTTTCTGCGCCCAAATTACGCAAGAGCTGTCGCCGACGTTGTTAAGGAACTCGGCGGAAAGCCATTCTTAACTGACTGTAATACCCTGTACCCTGGCAGCCGCAAGAATGCCCTTGAGCATCTGGAATGTGCATGGGAAAACGGCTTTACTCCTCTTACAGTAGGCTGTCCCGTTATCATTGGTGATGGTCTAAAGGGTACCGATGACATCATGGTACCGGTAATAGGTGGTGAATATATAAAAGAGGCAAAAATCGGTCATGCAATTATGGATGCTGACATACTTATCAGCCTCACTCACTTCAAAGGCCATGAAGCAGCCGGCTTCGGTGGTACCATCAAAAACATTGGTATGGGCTGCGGCTCTCGTGCTGGGAAAAAAGATCAACATATTAATGGTAAACCTCATATCATACAGGAGAAGTGTAAGGGGTGCCGCAGGTGCCAAAGAGAGTGCGCCAATAACGGTTTGATGTTTGATGATGTGAAAAAGAAAATGACTATCAATACAGAAAATTGTGTAGGCTGCGGACGCTGCTTAGGTGCATGTAATTTTGGCGCTATCGCATTTACAAACTGGGCAGCCAATAAGGAATTGAATTGCCGCATGGCGGAATACACCAAAGCGGTAGTAGACGGCCGCCCTTGCTTTCACATTTCCCTTGTGATAGACGTTTCACCTAACTGTGACTGCCACAGCGAAAATGATACTCCGATCCTTCCAAATCTAGGAATGTTCGCTTCCTTCGATCCGCTAGCACTGGATCAGGCCTGTGTGGATGCCTGTATGTCAGCTGCACCGCTGCCAAACAGCCAATTATCAGACAATATGTCAAAACCTAACTTTAAAGATCATCATGACCATTTTACCAACTCCACACCGGAATCGGAGTGGAGTACCTGCCTCGCCCATGCAGAAAAAATAGGTCTTGGCAGCCGTGAATATGAGTTGATTACTATCAAGTGATTCTTAGGTTCAGATGGAGTTTGCTTATAATGGTGACTTTCTCCAGCTGAACCTTATTAACAGTATTCTTAGTGTCTTTAGCACTTAGAATACGTTATCCTTTAGGGGAATCACTTATCCAGGTGCATAACAGTGCTTATCCCACACTTTGATAAAAGATGGGGGTAAGTGCCATGCCTGTATTCTTTAAACATTCTATCATTTTCAGACATTCAATGTCAGTATCATCGAATACTCGAATATTCCCATGCGTTCTATTGACAAGAGGAAGAAGCCCTTCTTTGTCATAGTAATGCAGGGTTGATATAGATATACCTAGCATCTTTGAAATATCGCCAATAGAATAGGTCATAATTACCTCTAATAAATTTCAATTCAATGTTTACCTAAAGTTAGGTTTAAGTATTAGAATATACTTATTATAAAATATAAAAAAACTTGTTCAGGGCTAAAAAATCATATAAATAAGAAAAGGAGTTAGAAAAAATATCTGACTTCTTACTCGGAAACGAAAATACCACTTATTCACCTTATTTTATCGCAAAAATCTATTTATAAATATTCTCTAGATTTTTTATGCTATCCATTTCTCTGTTTATATTTTTATAACCTTTTAACAGCCTAATATAATGATTGGCCTCCCTAACTACGTGGTCACCAAGTAGAGGATAAGCTATGGATCTAATAGTACAATTTATCAAACCTTCTGTTCCCTGTTTTTTGAAATTTCTAATTCCCACAGTAGCATTTAATGTTTTTTCACTCACCTCAGGCAACAACCCTATATTCTGTGTTAAAGCTAAAGATTCTTGAGTTAATTGATCAAATTTTTTACCATAATCATTAGCTGTATCAAATAATTTAACTTCTGTTGGATCTAATAAGCCCCGTATAAATTTTGCATGTTCTGCCATAATTCTATTCCAAAAACCTTCTTGATAAACAGCCTCTTTAACTAAATCCATTTCTTCCCGATTTTGCAATTTAACTAACATTCTTAAGTAAAATTTAGCTTCTCTTAATATATGATCTATAAGTAGCGGGTAGTTTGTAGTAAATGTTTTGCAAGTTAGGACATCATTTAATAATCTCGACTTAAATAAAGCTATCCTATTTGTTGCAGCCATTGCTCTATTATTTAACATAGCTACAGTTCTAACAAGTTCGTCACTGTCATATCTACCCTGTACTAAGTTTAATTCCATTCTTGTAACATTACTGTCAATTTTAATTGCCGAATAAAATTCAGTTTCTCTTTCTGCATTTAGCGTTAAATCTGTCACTAATTCTCCCGAGTGCGCTACTTCAGGACTGATGATTCCTTCAGAAAGTCTAATGGTCTCAATAAGTAACTGGGTAAATTCATTTTTCAACACATTTGCCTGACAAGCTAATTTGTAGTCTCTAGATGTTAATCCTGCCTCAAGAAAAATAGCATGCTCCTTCGCAATTCTCATAAAGAATAAATTTAACTCTAGAGATTGTTTAACAAATTTCATATTGGATAACATTATATATACTTCCTTTTTTACATACTCGTTTCATTTTATTCTAAAGTTATATTACATGTGCAAAAAATTTTTAACATAATTGCTCTTTACATCACATTATTAGGTATACTACTAACGGCTGTAATATCTATCTAATCACAGCCGTTACAAATTATATTTATATATCGTTTCCAATTATATTTATTATTCATTCTTGTTAAAATTTTTAATTTGCTTTGTTCTTAAATCTACTTCCATTGTATATTGAACCCTAGAAGCATTTTTAGATTCATCTGCATCCTTATTTTTATAGTAAGTTACATATATCGAACAGGTGCTATTATGCATATCAAAATCTATATTGGGTTTATATCCACTAAGTACTTCTTTCATATTTATTTTTTTATCTATTATCATTGTATATATCATCTATTTCTAGCTTGCTTTTATCATATAAAAAATCATCCTCATTAAGTTCGTAGCTTTTATTCCTGGTGCAATATTAACTTTTTTATCAATTTTTAGTGCCTGAGTATCAGTTAACTTGATTGCTTCCTTTAAGGTACTAACTTTTTTCTCTAAATATATAGTTTTATAATTATAAGTAGGTTTATGTATCTTAACTATTGCAAGTATGATAATCAATAAAATGCTTGCTAGTATCGCCACATCTTTCCTTTTCAGCCATTTATCTTCTATACTTAAAGATAAAGTTTTACTTTTAAAGCTTTCATTTACTTTTTTAAACTTCTTCTTTTTCCTTTTTATTGTTTTAAAAGATCCCGATCTAAAATCTTCATGCCTATTTGTTTTTAACATTACGACATTTTTCTCCTTAATTCTTTTTCATATATTTAATTTTTTTATAATATTCCTTCTATTTAAAAATTCTTGTCTTGCCTTTATAGCATGTACCAAACTAATTATCCAAAAGATATACCAAACTTGATAAGCTATATTTCCTTGATCAAGCAGTGTCAAAATAAAAAGTATAGCATATACTAATGCTGCATATATCAACCATTTATTTTTAAAAACAAAACCTGCGTATATAAAAAATAACCAATTAAACATAAATGCAATAAATACAAATATTATTGATAATACACCCTAATCTATAACCATAAAATAGATACTGTCAAAGTTCATAAAATAGAAAGATTTGAGTTTATCAAGACTAGAGAATAGCGAAGCTATGCAAGGTTTCAAGCGTGCCAAGAAGAAATTACTATGCATGGGATAAAACGACTGAAAGTCAAAGATCAACGGTTATATAATGCATGAGAAATATTATTTTTTGTTCCAATGTATTGTTTTTATGATATAATATATAAAACAATACATAACTTTTAGGAGGAAAAAGTGATGGTTGTGGATCCAATTAGAGATAAAAACAAGATAGACGCATTGCTCATGCATTTAAAGGATAAAAGTGAAAGGGACTGGCTGTTAGCAAAATTTCAATTAAACACTGGATTAAGGATTAGTGACGTAATTAAAGTTAGAGTACAGGATCTAATGACTTCCTATCTTAGTCTCAAGGATGATCTTATGATTCAAAAAAAGAAAATCAAATTAAATAACAGCCTTAAAAAAGCTCTAAATGCCTATATAGAGCATAATAATCTTGGACAAACTTTTTATATTTTTCAGAGCAGAAAAGGCTTAAATAAACCCATAAGTGTCACACAAGCTTACAGGATTCTAAAGTCTACAGCTGTAAGTCTGCATATAAATAATTTTGGTACTCACAGCTTAAGGAAAACATGGGGATACTGGACTTATAAGACGAACAGATACAATATCGGCCTTATTATGGATACATTTAATCATTCATCAAAAAAGATTACTCTTAGATATATTGGGATAACTCAGGAAAATAAAGATGAATTATATTCTTTAGTTCAATTTTAATTTATCCGATGACTACCTGCTCTAATATTCCCACGCACACAGCGAAAGCGACTATCACCAAATCAAAGATTTGGGATATCTGCTTGCACACAGCGAAAGCGACTATCACCAAATCGAAGATTTGGGATATCTGCTTTTCTCCAAGTGGGAATAAAGGGCACCTACGTCCCTGGATAACGCTTTCTAAGTGCTAAAGCACTAAGAATTCTGTTAATATAAGCATCAGGTGGAGTCAAAACTCCATCTGATGCCAAGAACTCTGTTTATAGCACTCGCATAATATACTAAAAATTTTATGGAGATATAGTCAAAAAAATTTTTAAAATTTACTAGGAGGACTCTTATATGAAAATAAAAAATGCTTTAGAAAAAAACACTAAACAAGCTATTGTAAACAAAATCGTTAATTATCTTGATAAAAACCCAGGAGAAAATGTAGATAAAATTTTTTCAGCTATTAAACTGCTGACAAAAGATAAATCTGCATTAGCTCAGATTGAGTTTGTTGAGAATTACTACAACAACGATAAATCCAAGCATGAATTTATCCAGGATATTTTAAAAAATACAGATACTAAATGTTTAAAGAAGTTTTTTACTAACTTTTTTGCAAATGCAAATTGGTATGCTGGTCCTAAGAGACAAAAATACATGGATGAAGAAAATACTAAGATACCATTTGTCATGCTTTTAAGTCCATCTATGAGGTGTCCACTTCACTGTAAAGGATGCTATGCTTCAAGCTACAGTAAAAAAGATGATATTCCCCCTGAAGAAGTTGATAGAATTATAGGAGAAGCAAGAGATCTTGGAATTTATTATATTATTATTCTAGGTGGCGAACCTTTCTTCAACGATTATCTTCTGGATATATATGAAAAATATGACGATGTAATGTTTACACCATTTACTAGCGGACTTTTACTCAATGAAAAAATTGCAGATAGAATCAAGAAATGTGGTAACGTAATACCTATGCTTTCAATTGAAGGATTTGAAAATGATACTGATGCTCGTAGAGGAAAAGGAACATATCAAAAAGTTTTAAGGGCTATGGACATGCTCCATGAAAGAGGTATATTATTTGGAGTATCTTCAGCAGTTACAAGAACTAATATAAACACCGTACTCAGTGATGAATTTACCGATATGTTAATTGAAAAAGGTTCGAAAATGAGCTGGTACTTTTTATTCATGCCTGTTAATGGCGAAGATGAAGATTTTAATATGATGCTTACAGCAGAACAGAGAGATTACCTTGGGAAAAGAGCTAGAGAAATAAGAGCTAATAAACCATATTTTACTTTAGACTTCTTCAATGATGCTCCATATGTAGGTGGGTGTATAGCAGGTAAATATTATTTCCATGTTAATTCAAAAGAGGATGTTGAACCTTGCATATTTTCTCACTTTTCAACAGTTAACTTAAAGGGCAGGCATTTAATTGATGCTTTTAGGGATCCTTTTTTCAAAAAGCTAAGGTCAATACAGCCTTATAATAAAAATATGTTAAGACCGTGTATGATGATAGATAACACGAATGTTATAATTAATGTATGTAAGGAGGTTGGAGCAAAGCCTGACGATTCTGGAGCAGAAAAAATGCTTCATGACAATGAATTTCATAAAAAAATAACAAAATCAGCGGAAGATTTTGTTCCATATGCAGAAAAAACATGGGATGAAGTTTTCAAGAAAAAAGGTAATGATAATTTTGCTAAAGGATAAGACAATAATAAGGAGCAAACTAAACATCTATTGGTGTCCTTTCCAGAAACAGATGGCTTTAAACTACCCGTTTCTGGAAGGACAAAAATCGATAAACCTCAGTGGTTTGGGGACAGAGTCCCCAGGTTAAGCTCCCTTATTTAAGACCTTACTAAATGTAAGATAAAATTTTTTCATATAAAAATACAAAACTGTTTAATACCATATATAAAATATCATTAAACAGTCTTAGTAATTAGATCATTAGCATGGATTATATACTTTGAATACTAATTTATTATCCTGCTTATAAGCTTTTACAAATCCACCATGAAGTTTTACTATGTTTTTAACGATCGATAAGCCTAAACCGCTGCCTTCTTTTTGTCTAGAGGAGTCCTTTTTATATAATCTTTCAAAGAAGTTTTCCATATCATCCTTTGAGATTGGATCATTAGGAATGTTTGACACTGAAAGCACTGCATAAGGAGTATTATTAAAAGTTTCCCTGCTAATATTAAACTCCACAACTGTATTTTCTTTGGAATATTTAAATGCATTACTTAAGAGATTATTCACCGCTCTTAAAAATAAGCCGGGATCTGCTTCAATATAAATAGATTCCTGGGGCAGATTAATTGAAAGCTTTAATCCCTTTTGCGTGAATTCATCTTCCTCTTCTTCAGCTATCTGTCTTGCAAGTTCATTTAACTCAAGTTTCTGTTTTTCAAGTATGATATCATTTGAAGAGAGCTTTGAGTATTCAAAAAAATCATCAAGCATGTTTTTCAAATAAATACCTTTTTTATCCATTATGTCAACGTAATTGTCAAGCTCACCTTTTGACTCATATTTGTTATTTTTAATCATATTTATATATCCAAGGATAGTAGTTAACGGAGTTCTCAAATCATGAGATATATTGGTCATGAATTCATTTCTGCTTTTCTCTTCTTTCTCAATTTTTGAAGCCATGTAGTTTATGTCTTCAGCAAGTTCACCTAATTCATTTTTGTATTTTAATGGAACGCGATTGGATAAATTGCCTTCTGCAATATTCCTAACTGTTGATTTTATTTTAGATATATAGGAAATACGCTTCCATATGAGCAAGAAAAAAGTAATTGCAAAAGTTACAATCCATAGTATACCTACACTGTTTTCAGTGTCTAATTTTCCATAACCTATATATATATAATATAGATAATATCCATCTTTTAAGTAATCACATCTAGTTATTTTAAATATGTTATCTCTACTAGTATCTAAAAATTTAAATGTATTTTTACCGTCTGCAATTTCATGAATATCTATATTTTTAATTTCTCTATTATTTGCAGCTATTACCCTTCCATCTTTTTTTACCACAAAAATATAACATGACATATTAAATTCTCTATCCATATATTTTTGTAGTTTGCTGGAATTATTAATATCCATGTTTTTTAAATCATCTTCAATCCTAGAAACTATATGTCTATGTATATATATAGGAGTGTCTTTAGAATTGTTCAAAAATGAGCCTAAAATATATTCCTTTAAAAAAACTACAAGCATAAATGATATAAGTCCAGAAACAATTGCACAAAAAACTAGTTCACTCCTAAGTTTAAATATTCTTTTTAATTTTAAAGTTACAGAAAATAGTATTATAACAATAATAAGTTCAAATATCGTTCTCAATTTTATAACCAACTCCCCAGATAGTTTTTATATATTTGCCCTTCTTAATGTTATCACCTAGCTTGTTCCTAAGATTTTTAACATGCATGGTTACAGTATTGTCGTTTTCCATAAATGTATCTTTCCAAAGCATTTCATAAAGCATTTTGGTTGAGTACACCCTACCTTTATTTGATGCCAATGTGTATAAAATTTGATATTCTTTGGGAGTTAATACTATTTCTAAGTTGCCTTTTTTTACTGTATGTTCTAAAGTATTGATTTCAATATCCTTAACATTGAGTATATGATTTTTCACTGCATGATTAACATTACTCCTCCTGAGTATAGCCATGACTCTTAATGAAAGTTCCGTAAAATCGAAGGGCTTTACTATATAATCATCACAGCCATCTATAAATCCCTTTATTTTGTCTATTTGCTGGTCTTTTGCAGTGAGCAGTATAACAGGTATGCTTGAAAATTCTCGGAGCTTGATGAGCATTGTATAACCATCCATTTTAGGCATCATAACATCTAGAAGTATTAAAGAAATCGGTTTTGATTTTACAATCTGAAGTCCGTCTTCTCCATTACAGGCAGCTTGCATGATATAACCTTCTTTAGAAAAATAATTTACAAGCATTTCTCTTATATCTTTGTCATCATCTATTATCAATATATTTTCTTTCATAACCATCACCCAATTTAAAATTATATCACTTTTTATTTATGGTATATTAGAAAATCAACTAGTCAAAGTCCTTTTTTTCAAAAGAGTAGATGCTTAAAAATGTAGTAATACAAATCCATCCCAGACATACCATGAAAGCAAAAAATACATTTATACTACTTGTAAGTTGTATGGAAATATCTCCGTTTAAGGTACCCATATTATCAATCATATATGGAATAGGCAAAAATTTTACAAATGTTCCATACTTGGCCGATACAAGATATCTACCCATGAATCCTAACATGTACCAGATTGTAGCACCTCCAATCAATGTAAAGCTTGCAATTGATGAAATAAGTGAATTTCTACAAATGGTTGATATAAAAAGTATTACTGATACAATGGCTGCTGAAATAACTATTGCAATTAATATCAAACTAATAACTGCAGTCCAGAGGGGAATTATTGACCTGCTTCCACTTACATATTTCATTTGTGAGGTTACTGAAGTCAATGGCAGTGATTTATCTAAAACATATTTTGCACCTACATCAAAAGGTAATCTACAATCTGAAAAACCTAAATGAATTCCAGCTTCTACAATAAATATTATTGCACTTATTATTATAGTGCCTGTACTTAAAGCTATTGAAACAATGAATTTGGATATTATAATCTTTTTTCTTGAAATAGGCTTGGTAATTAAAGCCTTAATTGTATTAGGTGAATATTCTCCAGATACCATGTCAGATAATAGTACAATAGTAATAAGCAGAAAAAGTGGTATAAAATCCATTAAAGTTTCAATAGCTGCGTACATTCCCTTTGGTGTCAGTTCGCTTTTTTCTATATTGTATTTTTTTTCATATTTTAATTGAAGCAACTTGTATTCATTTTTAGGATTATTTTCTTTTTCTAATTTTTGAATTTGATCGTCTAACTTTAATTTATCATAGCTATTTATTTGATCTAACTCTTCTTCTATGTCCTTTATTTCTTTTTCAGTTTCTAATATATCTCTAGAAAAATCTGCTTTTTTTATTTCACTGTCAGCTTTATCTCTACCACTCTTCTAAATATTAAGAAGGGCCTTATCTCCTTGAAGCTGTCCTTCCAAAGTTTTTGTCTTTGATACATTTATTACACCAAATGCTGCTGTAATAATAAGAATAACAATAAGTAAAAGCCTCTTTTTAATTATAAATCTTTTAAATTCCTGCCATATATATTTACTCATCACTATCTTCCCCCATCATCTTTATAAATTTATCTTCTAAATTTTGCTTTACTTCAAAGAAACCTTCTACATTTATTCCAGCCTCATGTAATCTCTTTAATATATCAAAAATATCATGTAATTTAGTATTTATTAAAATTGAAATACCATCCTTTTCTACCTTTAATAATTTTACATCAAGTATATTTTGAATAATTTCTGATGATTTTTCTGGAAAATTAGTTTTTATAAACATATTTTTTTCACTGCTAACTTTTGCGTTATCACCTATTTCCTGAATATTAATAATTTTTCCGTCATCTATAAATACAATTTTTGTACATATATTTTCTATTTCACTTAAGATATGTGAAGATATAAAAACACTTACTCCTTTTTCTTTAGCTAAAGTGTTTATAGTATTTTTAAGTTTAAAAACTCCCATTGGATCTAGCCCATTTGTAGGCTCATCTAGTATTAGTAATGATATATTTCCCATTAGTGCTTCTGCAAGTCCCAGCCTTTGTTTCATACCTAGAGAATACTTTTTTACTTTCTCATCAATTTTTTCACCTAAATTAGATGATTTTACAGCATCTTCTATTTGATCTTCTGTTACATCTTTAAGTACGCTTGATATATAATTTAGGTTTTGTCTTCCAGTCATATATTCATACATTACAGGTGTTTCCACTACTGCTCCAATATTTTTTAAAGCTTCTTCTCTTTCAGTTTTAAGATTCCTTCCACAGATTATAACTTCACCTTCATCGGGAAATAGCATGCTTGTTATAATCTTAATCAAAGTAGTCTTGCCTGCACCATTTCTGCCTACAAAGCCACATATTTCACCTTTATTTATGGAAAAATTAACATCAGTTAATACCTGCTTTTTACCTCTCTTTTTAGAAATGTTTTTTAATTCTAAAACTTTCTCCGCCACTTTCATCATCCTCTTTTAATAGATTTTATTTGCTACCAATATTTACAATTATAAAAGGCAAAAATATATTAAAAGTGTATTAAAAATAAAGAAAAAATAAATTTATTACAAAAGGGCCATACCTAAATATGGATATTAGTCAATTAATTTATGTCTTATTATTGGATTATTTGTTAGGTAATTTTTTGATACTTTCTCACTATTTTTTTAAAAAAATAAGGCCTGCCGTCATAAGCAGGTCTTGGTTCTAATTCAACTTTCTCAGTTTCAATTTCTCTTTAAATTCTCTTTTTACTCATAAAATTACCCTTCTAAATTTAATTTTTTAAGATACTTTAAAGATTCCAACTGGTCATTCGGGTAACCTTCCAAAATAAAAGCACCTTTATAATTAATGCTATTCAAAAATTTAATTTCTTCATCCCATTTAATTGAACCCAAATCTCTATTTCCAATTGGCCAGTGGATATCAGCTAATTGGTCGTTATCATGCGCGTGTATACTTCCCAGCCTATAATAAAACTTGCGAAGTATGTCAATGCCATTCTCATCTAAATTTCCATGTCCATAATCATAGCAAAGCTTTAACATTGAGGAGTCAATACTTTCAAATATTTTTTGAAAATCACTTAACCTATCTCCAATTTTACAAAAATCACTATTTCTTTGTTCTGAATATAAATTTTCTATATGAATTTCTATATTGTTACGTACCCCTAAGTCTGTAATTTTATATAGCACTGGTATTAATTTTCTTACTACTTCATCGTGCTGTTTTCGTTTTCCAGCATCAATGCCATAACCACAATGAAAGTTTACAAAGACTGCTTCTATGTTATTAGCGAAATCAATAGTTTTATGGGCTAGTTCTATCCATGTATTCCTTACTACTTCTACTGATTCAGCGAAGTTGAACGGATAAGCATGAATACTAATTTCAATACCCGGGTTTTCAATTTTATACTTACTTACCATATTGTATATATCATTGCTAATCATATCAAGATTTGCTGGTAATGCAATTTGTATATGTTGAATATTATACTCTTTAAATGTTTCCTTGATTAAATGAAGTTTTTTAAATGAAGCATTAATACCAATTTTCAACCTTATCCCCCTAAAAATATTCCGCAGTAAAATAATTTCTAATTATGCTTATTTGATTATGTCACTCTTGTATTAACAATTAAATTTTCTTGCTAAGTCTTTTATTAAGTTCCCAAAATGCTACTTTATGTCATTATAATTTACTAGACCTCTAGTTTTTTTAATTTCACTTTTTGCTGGAACTTTTTCATGATTTTACCCCTTCAACTAATCACTTCTATAGAAATTTACTATCACTCTAATTACAAAGAACAATTTTGTTTAACTGATCCGTATTATAAGTAAATTGCGACACATTAGTAAATGTACCTGTGGAATCCACCTTATATTGGGCAGTCCAAAATTCATTTTCTCCTTTATAAGTGTAGTTATGTTTAATTACGTCTTTATTTGAACAACCTGCAACCATAAACAACATTATAGTGGTTAAAATTATGGCTATTTTTCTCACACTATAGCCCCCACTCTTTTTTATAATTAATGAATAATATCTTGACACTATGAAAAATTATTTTCATAACCTTAAGCTATTGAATTGTATTATTTTCTTCTACATTGATCCCAGCTAATTTCATTAAATACATTGCATTTCTTGTAGTTGAAATTCCAACTTTCAATTTGTAGTCAAAATAAATCATACTATCTCTATAATATTCAGAGAAATGATAATTTTTAACTTTTGAGTTTTTATGGTTTGCCATTTCACCTAACTCTAAATCATGGGTAGATATAAATCCCAGGTTTCCAGTTCTACTTAATTGCCTTACTAAAATCATAGCTCCAGTATGCCTGTCTTTTGAATTAGTTCCTTTAAAAATTTCATCTAATAAAAATAATACTTTTTTCCCTTCTTTTGAAGCTTTAACAATATTTTTGATTTTTAATATTTCTGCATAAAAAGAAGATATATTTTGTCCTAGATTATCATCTATTCTCATGCAACTATATATATCCATAATAGTGCAGCAAAATCCATTTGCACATACAGGAGCTCCAGCGTATGCTAATACAATGTTAATTCCTACGGTTCTCATAAATGTACTCTTTCCAGACATGTTTGAACCTGTTATAAGCATAACTGGATATGGTTCTTCTATTTTTAAGTCATTATATACTCGATTTTCTCCTAAAAGAGGATGTCCCATATTTTTCGCTATAATTCTTGACGATCCAGTTATAATTTTAGGCATACTCCAATATGGATTATCATGTTTAATAACTGCAATACTACATAATGCCTCTAATTCTGCTATTATATTAATCCACTTTTTAAAATCATTTCCTGATTTTATCTTCCATCTTTCAATAGAAATAGTCCAGTGATATTCTATCATGAGAATCGGATTTAAAATAGAATATATCATATTACGTCTATTAGCTATAGATTTACAAATTTTAGAAAAAGTATCTATTTGTTTAGATGCACTTAATTCATCTTTGCTATAAAGTTCTTTGCATAAATTCATAATATACCTTGACTTAAATTTATACTTTTCTATAAGTCTAAGCATATTTCTATATACTTTTATGCTATCATTATATTTCTCAGCAATAATTAAATTTTTCATTCTATCTTCTCTTTTTATTCTTAAGAGAATGAATTGAATCAATATAAAAATAACAGGAATATAATTAGGAATTAGCATACCTAAAACTATAGAATTAAATAAAAAAGGCTTTTTTAATATATACATTCTTACTAAAACTATAAGTCCTAGTATGAAAACAACAAATCTTAGTCTACTTATAGTATCTATACATTTTTGTTGCTTTTTAAGTAATAGATTATATTTACTTTTTCCTTTTTCATATTTTTTTAGTGCTGGCACCATTTTATTTTCCTCTATTTCCCAGAAGTTTTTTAATTTGATAAACAAATGTTTTAAATTTAAATATGAGTATATATCGCAACAATAGGATCATCCATGTAACCATAGAGTAGAAATCAAAAAAGTAGTGCTGTCTTTTTAGTTGATGAATAGTACAAGAACTTTACGAATTAATATAAGTTATTATTTTTTCTATATTTTTCTTATTTGTATAATCTACTGGTTTATCATATATAGAAAGCATGCCTATTTCATCAGACGATAAATCTTCCTGCTTTTTATTTTTTATTTTCCATTTCAATAGTGTCATAAGAAATTTGTCAAAAATGTTTAGTTTACTATAATTAAATCCACCTCTTAAATAAAAAAACTCGATAGACTTTTGTTGATCTGTAGTAAAGTTTTTATTCCTAACTTCAGTTATCACTTCATCTCTTGAAGGTGACGCCCCTGTGGCAAAAACTACAATCTTTTTATTTTTTAATTTATTAAGGTTTTTTGTAATTAAATTTATGCCAATAATACCTACTGCATACAAACTCCCACCATAGATTATGGTGTCATATTTAGCCAGCATATTAATATTAACATTTGCTGCATCAAAAATATCTGCTGACAATTCTTTTGAAATCCACTCTGCATATTTCTTTGTAAAACCTGTTTTTGATTTATATATTACTACTGTTTTCATACTTATATCGATTCCTTTCTTAAGACAGCAAATATCATGAATGAAAACATTTCTTTTAATCCTTACCTCAATATATATACTCAATAATTTGCCATTGTAATTTAATTCATATAAAAATTGTACCATATTTTTTGTCATTCATGCTGATACACTCCTTTTATATTTTTAAATTTGTGTATAATATTATAATATCCAAATCACAAAAAATTGATGAACAATAAATTACTCTTGCGTCACAAGATAAGAAAATTGCGTACTAAATTATACATTAATCATTACTTATGATATTATGATATGCTTTATCTACTTGTTTTTACCATATAAGTAGCAAGTGATAAGCCCGCTTACTTCCTTTCTTATTATACTCACTTTATTAAAACTAAATAGTTATATAGATACAATATTTATTGATGCTAGTTTGCTACTACTTGATTCTTCTTTAGTTTATTATTAAAAATAATATATAGTATTACTCCAGTTAAAAAGGTAATTATTTCTGTAATGGTCATAGACCATATAACACCATGCAATCCAAAGAAATTATTCAATACTATTATCACAGGAATAAAAAGAATTCCTTGTGTAATTGACATAATTGTTGATGGTGTTCCTTGACCTGATGCTTGAAAAATTCCTATAAATAATGTTGTAAATCCATTGAAGAATGCGGAAATAAGCATGGCAGCCATGATATAAACTCCAACACTTAATACTGCTGCATCATTAGAAAACAGATGAATAATTACATTTCTAAAAATATAGACTAAAGTAACAACCCCGCCTGATAATCCCAAAATCCATAAAGCTGATTGTTTTATACTGTCTTTTAATCTCTTAAAGTTTTCATTAGAAAAATTATATGCAATCAAAGGAACAATTCCTAGCGCCAGCCCCATTGCAAGAAATTCTGGTACTTGTACAATTCTCAAAGCAATCCCAAAACTAGCTACTACACTTTCTCCATATCTAATTGAATAATTATTCAAAAGAAGAGTTGTAATAATTAGAAAACCAGCTAGGAACAATTCAGAAACCCCAATTTTGTATATCTCTATTTTATCTTTAAGAGAAATATTAAAATTCTTAATAAATCCTTTTAAATTGTCACTTTTTGTTTCCAAGTAGTAAACATAGTATAAAGATGAAGCTATATTAGCTAAAATCATTGATAATGCTACCCCTACAACATTAAATTTAAATAATAGTATAAATAATGGGTCAAAGATAAGACTAAAAATTGTACTTACAACCATTCCGTACATTGATTCTTTTGATGCTCCTTCTGCTCTCACAACTTGCTCCAATGCAAAGTTCATTACAATTGCAAAACCACCAATAAACATAGTTAAAGAATAACTTTTTGTATAATTAATAATAGCAGAAGTATCTGCACCCATAATCTTAACAATAGGAGTAAGTGCTATTGTTAAGATTATTCCAAGCAAAATTCCTATTATGATACTACTATAAAAAGTATATCCTGCTATCTTCTTAGCTTTCTCTATATTTTGTTTTGCAACAAGACGAGTTATAAATGTTCCGCCTCCAGCTCCTAACATATTTCCAAAAGCCATCAATATAGTGAAGATTGGTAGTCCTAAAGTAACAGCAGTTAACATATCTGTATTGTTTAATAGTCCAATAAAAAAAGCATTAATAACATTATATATTGTACCTACTGACATACCAATCATCATAGGAATAGATAAATGTGCAATTGCCTTAGTAATTGGTGCATTTTCTAAATAATATTCGTTTGACAATTTTTGTTTCATAATTTCATCCTCCACAATAAGTATTCTTAGAATTCATATTCTTAGAATTCTAAGTTTTTAGGTATAAGTTATTATATTAATAACTTATAAATTTCTATCTACTTTCAATAGCAAAGCTAACAACGTCCCTTTTTCTTGATCCGTCAAGCTTTCAATAATATTTTCCTCTGTCTCAACCACTGATTTGTTAAAATCTTCTATTAATTCAGCACCTTTAGGCAATACATATATATATTTTTGTCTCTCATTCTCTTTAGGAATTCTTCTTTCTATATATCCCTTTTTCTCTAACCCTTGAAGCATACTTGTAATGCTTGCTTCTGTACGTTGAAATGCTCGTGCTAAATCTTTTTGAATAATACCACTGTCTTGATGCTCATAAATATAACCTATCATGCGTCCTTGTTGAGAATTTAATCCTAACTTTTTTACCTTTTCATCAGAACTGAGTTTCATTTTTATGGCAATACTTCTTATTAATTGTGAATATGGTGTTTGTATAGAGTATCTAGAATTAGTCATTCAAATTCCTCCTAAAATTCTACTAGAATTCTAACTATTTATAGTCTAACAATTAGAATTCAAAGTGTCAATATTTATTTTATATTTATAATATTTCTTTCATTAATTATATAAAAATTTTTTACTAAAATAAGAAACAAAGAAAATCTTAATTTCAGTAAAATTTTTTACATTAAATGTGCCATACCCTTCATATGATTATTTAGAGTCATGATCATATGTTGTTTAAAGCCTTTTTCATAAAATATGTTTTCATCAGCTTTTAATATCTTATCTCTAATTTTTTCTTTTAAAACTTGCATAATAATAGAAAACTTATTGTTATGTCAAGCAAAACTTTATTTATGTAGCAACATATATCTTAGTATGCTTTTTAAGTCTTATCGAGTAGAAACCTTTCGGAAGCAATTCAAAACATCCTCAAAAATTACATAGAAAGTGACGAATCTCTCACCTGAAAGTCACAGAGATGTAAGTTGAAGGTTTTATTATATAGGTAAAACATGAAAAAGGGGTGTAACAGCATTTATGAAAATTAGTATCAAAAATGTGAGTATGACATACAAAACAGGGAAAAAGGCACTAAACGACATTAGTTTGGAGATGAAGAGTCCAAATTTTATAGGCCTTTTGGGTCCTAATGGTGCTGGGAAAAGTACCTTTATGAAACTATTGATATCGAAGATAATACCGACGGCCGGCGAAATAATTGTTGATGGTAGACCAATCCAAAAATACGAAAAAGAACTCAGAAATCAGCTTGGGTATTTGCCGCAAAGTTTTGGTTTATATGATGAATTAACAGTTTATGAGTTTTTGGATTACATGTGTGCATTAAAAGAAATTAAAAACAACGTGAAAGGTATTATTGGGCAAGCTATTGAAAGGACTGATTTGCAAGAAAAAAGAAATTTCAAAATTAAAACTCTTTCAGGCGGTCAGAGGCAGCGTGTTGGTATAGCACAAGTATTACTTGGAAATCCTGAACTTATAATTTTAGATGAACCTACAGTTGGACTTGATCCAGAAGAAAGAATTAATTTCAGAAATGTATTTTCACAGACTGCAAATGACAAGATAGTGTTACTTTCTACTCACATCATCGATGATATACAAGCCATTTGCAATAGAATTATAATCATTAATAACGGTACGATTTTATTTGATGGAACTTCGCCGGATTTAATAAAAGCTGTACACGGACATGTTGGTTTTGTTGAGGAAAAAGATAACGAGACTTTAGAAAAAAGAATTGGAGGTAAGTACAAAATCACATCTAAGTTGTTTACTGGTAATGGCATCTCCTGTCGTGTTATCGGCAAAGAAATAGAAAGCTCTATTCCACTTATCGAGCCTACCCTTGAAGATGCGTATACATACGTCATACACAATGGGGGTGTTCATTAAATGAGAAATACATTTTTTACCTATGAAACAAAGCGAATTCTGAAGTCAAAGTTTACTCAAATAATAATCTTGCTAACGTCAGTTTTTCCTTTGATTGGTGTACTACTTTCAACCTACATTAGCGAAGATATTAGCAGTATGATGCTTGGAATAAATAGCTCTACTCTTTTATCTCAAACTATACTTTTTCCTGCAAAGGTAGGAGCAGTAATTGGAGCTTTTGCGTTTACGGCACTAACAGTTTTTGAGTTTGACAAAATACTTAGGTTTAGAGTCAATTATATAATTGAGCCAATATCAAGTTCTATAAAGATAAATTTAACCAAAATTGCAGGCTTAATGTGTGCCGGTCTTATTTCAACAGTGGGTTCAATGATAATTATGATTCCTCACTATATATTTAACGTGGGCAGTCTAACCGATTTTAGTTATTTCCTGCTCAGTTACACCTTAATAATTTTTGGCTCCATTGTGCTAACAATTCTTATGACCGCAGGATTTTATCTTATATTTAGGAACGTTAATATAACCTGCATTATTATGCTTTTAGCGGTGCTTTTTAGTTTTTTAACAGGAAATATCAATTATCAATATATGTGGGTTCAGACAGGTGCTAGTGGACTTTCCGAAAATTTCGGAAGCGGTAATATCGTTTTGGGAATGCTCTGGAATAGGCTCTTTGGGTTATCGGTAGCTATGTCCATATTTTTATTCGGTATGTTGTGCCATAGATGTTATGAAAAAGGATTATTTAAATCTATCTTTAAAAACTGTAAAAAATATAAGCTCATACCAATTTGCTTTTTGGTTTCTCTTTTTGGAGCATTTTTTGTTTTTCAAAATGAACCGATTTTCAAATCAATTTCGCTTACGGATGTGGTGTCAGTATTGATTAATGGTAAAAAAGAAACGCCTGTAAACACTAATGTTATAGGAACTTCAAATATGTTTGTAGATCTTAAGATAGAAAAAGATAAAAATTGTGCTAGTGGAGCTTATTGTGAGGAGCTGCAAAACGGAACTGATAAGCCTCAAAATGTATATTTTGAATTAGCAGATGGTTATCAGATTAGTGAAATCAAGTTAGGCAACAAAGACATAAGTTGTATACAGGTTTCGCCCAAGGTTTTGAGCAGTGCAAAACTTAACAACGTTTTTGAAATAAGCATTCCAAGAAACACTAAAACTAAATTAAGCATAAGATACTCAGGTACACCGAAAGCCAAAAGTACAACTAAAGATTTTTCCCAAGGAATAAGCAAAAATTATGTAAGGTTAAATGGCACCACGGACATTGCTCCTGTTGTTTGTGTTGAACAAAAGGATAGGATTATTGAAGGAACAATAAAAATGGATTCAAAGTTTACAGTCATAACTCAGGGAGAAAAAAATCGCAAAATTTCTGAGCAGGATGGTTTTACTACTTGGAGTTTTTCTTGGGATAAACTAAGTGACCTATCTTTGACAGCTGGACGATATGGAATATTTGAAAGAAAAGCACAGGGCACAAATGTGGAGTTTTTCTATCCATTGGCTGCGAGAAAAGAATTTGAATCCAGAGGAAATGACACACTTGATATATTCTCATTCTTTTCAGAAAAATTTGGATCACTAGGCAAAGATAGTCTTAAAGTAGTCGTAACATCAGGAGTACAAGGCGGAGGTGGATTTCAAAACGGAAATATTTCTTATGTTTCCGAAGATTGTTTAAAGAAAAAATCCAACGTGGAATCATCCACAGCATCTTCTTCTGACACCTTTGCTTTGCTCACGCATGAAATTGCTCATCAATGGTGGGGCACTGGGATAGATGTATCTAACCCAAACAGCCTTAATCAAATAGATAAAAATCACGATGAATGGTCAAGTGAAGCTTTTGCGGATTTTAGCACTTATTTATTCTTGAAAAACAAATTTGGAAAAGACTATGCAGAAAATTTATTGGTGAAAAAGTGGAAAGAAGGAGCAAATAAATTGAATCGAAACTTTTATCAAAGAAATCCTGAATACATGAACAAACTATCAATATTTCCAAAGTATTTCGTTACATTAATTTTAAAGGATGATAAAATGTATCATTTGGCACCACTTGAAATTTACAATGTTTATAATAACATTGGTGAAGAAAATTATTTTAATTCCATGAAAGTTATTTACCAAGAATATTATGGTAAAAAAGATAAAAAACTATCTTTTTCTGAGTTTTTAAATATTACTGGTGCTAAAAGGAGGTAGTGGTCAATGGATACAAAAATTCTTAAATACGAACTAAAGAGAATAATTTTTTCAAGGATATTTGTAATAACTTTCATAATTGCACTTTTCTTTTCGGTGATTGACCTCTATACAGAAATAATACAAGGTGTTTCTGGTACAGCACCTTTTTCAAAATGGAGTTATTGCAAGTTTTTGTGTGACATAAATACAATTATGTTATTAATTTTAATGCTTTCTTGTACAGGACTTTTTTCTAGAAATGAACAAAGAGTAAGAGAAATTACTTCATGTACGTCTTTACCAAAGAAAAAATATTTGGCTACAAAAAGTTTAGCTCTGTCTATTTCTTACTTAATTATTGCCATATGCTGCATTTTCATAAGTTTTGTGTTTTACAAGACAACATTTAATTTTGCAGGTTTTCAAAATTTTTTATTACCAATGTTAATAATATTACTTCCTACTTTTGTGTTTGTTCTTGGAACCAGTATGTTCTTGGGCAGCAAAAGCCAAACCTTGCTTTATGCTTGGATTCCAATTGTTTTGATTTTGTCACTTGTAAGTTTTAACAGCGCACCTTTTATTGATATTTTCGCCAAAGGGTATGTGACTTATATGCCTACAGTTATATCTGTTGATAGTCTCGGAGAACCTATTTTTAGTTTGCATTTGAATTTTATAATGAGTAGACTTATATTTACTCTAGTAGGAATGGTTTTATATGCGGCTTCATTTAAGAAGCTTTCTGGAAAAGCTTAAAAAGTTAGTATGTATGCAACCAAAATAGTTTTAATGTCATTTATACTCAGCTTGTATATTTCCGTTAAAGGAAATATAATAAAATTATGGAGGTGCTATACGTGGATTATATAACAACAAAAGAAGCAGCTAAAGATTGGGGAATCACAGACAGAATGGTAGTGTACTATTGCTCTGCTGGACGGATTAAGGGAGCTGAAAAAATGGGAAATACATGGCTTGTTCCTGCTCACGCTGAAAAACCGGCTGACGGACGATATAGGAGCAGTAAAGCAAAGGATGGTGAAAATAAATGAAGCAGATATTTTTGGTTGAGGACGATAAGGAAATTGCTAAAAACCTTGTGCTTTTGCTCCGCTCGGAGGGATTTACAGTCACTCACGCACCTACGCGTAGTAATGCCCTTGCCATGCTTGCTGGGAATAAATTTGACCTAGCACTTATAGATATTTCTTTGCCTGACGGAAATGGCTTTACGGTTTGCACGGAAATCAAAGAAATACAGGATGTTCCCGTTATCTTTCTAACTGCTTCTGGTGATGAGGCGAGTGTTGTTACCGGGCTAAACATGGGTGCCGACGACTATATTACCAAGCCTTTTCGTCCGCGTGAACTGATTGCACGAATCAGAACTGCCCTGCGAAAAAGCGGACGTTCTCCATCGGCTTTTGAAGTCTGTGGGCTTCATATCGATATGGCAAGTGGCGTCGTGAAAAAGGACGACAGCGAAGTTTTTCTTTCAGCCTTAGAATACCGCTTACTTCTGGTGTTTATTAACAACCCCAAAAGTATTATCACGAGGGGCAGACTGCTTGACGAATTGTGGGACGCTGCGGGCGAGTTTGTCAATGACAATACATTGACCGTGTACATTAAACGCCTGCGTGAGAAGATAGAGAACAACCCAGCAAGCCCGCAAATAATTCTGACCGTTCGCGGGACTGGATATAGATTGGGGGGCGGGTATGTTTCGGAATAGAGAGTTTAGAAAGTTTGCCATTTTGTTCTCCTTAATAGCTGCCGCCGCTGTGACGCTGGGATTTGCAATTAATGCGGCAGCTGGAATTCTTGCCATTGCTTCTGCCACCGCCTTTGGAATAGCGTTTTTTGCATTTACCAAAGCTCGATATAAAAGCATTGCGCAAATTTCAGATCAAATTGATATTGTGCTTCATAATGCTGATCACCTGTATATTGGTGAATTAGATGAGGGCGAACTTTCCATTCTGCAAAGCGAGATAACAAAAATGACGCTGCGTATTCGGGAGCAAAATGATGCACTGAAAAAAGAAAAAGAACATCTTGCTGATTCACTGGCCGACATAGCTCATCAACTCCGCACTCCTCTCACATCCGTAAACCTCATTCTATCATTGTTAGAGAATAACCCTGACGAAAATGAACGGAAAGCATTGATACGGGAAACAAAGGAATTGTTTGTACATATGGATTGGCTACTTACTTCCCTTCTCAAATTATCCCGCCTGGACGCAGGCATTGTGGTTTTTAAAGCTGAACAGATAGATGTAAATACTTTGATAAACGCTGCGATTCACCCGTTTTTGATCCAAATGGAACTGCACGATATTGCTTTACAAATAGACGTACCGAAAGGGATAATCATTCAGGGTGATTCTGGTTGGCTTTCGGAAGCAATTCAAAACATCATCAAAAATTGCATGGAAAGTGCAGGGGATAATGGGAAGATTGAGATTGTCTGCACGGACAACCCATTGTTTACCGAAATTATCATCCACGATAGCGGTGCAGGCTTTGAAAAAGGAGATTTACCCTGCCTGTTTGACAGGTTCTATCGTGGGAAAAACTCAAGTGCCACAGGATACGGGATTGGACTCGCTCTCTGCAAAATGATTATAACACGTCAGAGCGGAACGATTACCGCCAAAAATCACCCGCAGGGCGGCGCCATGTTTGACCTTCGTTTCCCAAAGTGACGAATCTCTCACCTTAAAGTCACATAGATGTAAGTTGAGAGTTCTATTATATAGGTAAAACATGAAAAGGGAGGCTCACATAATGGAGTTTTTAAAAATTGAAAATTTATGCAAGGTCTACGGCACTGGTGAAAATCAGGTTACCGCGCTTGACCATGTTTCACTTACAATAGAAAAAGGAGGATTTACTTCAATTATCGGTTCCTCTGGCTCTGGTAAATCCACTTTGCTGCATGCTATCGCTGGTGTGGACGTGCCAACAAGCGGAAAGATATATTTGGAGAGTCAGGATGTATATGCCCAGAACAATGAAAAACTTGCCATCTTCCGCAGGCGTCAGGTTGGACTGATTTACCAGTTTCACAACCTCATTCCCACTCTGAATGTTGTTGAAAACATCACATTGCCTATACTGATGGACAAACGAAAGGTCAATAAGAAGAGGCTGAATGAATTGCTGGAATTGCTTGGGCTAAAGGGACGAGAAACACATTTACCCAATCAGCTTTCAGGCGGTCAGCAGCAGCGTGTTTCCATAGGACGTGCTTTGATGAACGCTCCGGCGGTCATGCTTGCCGACGAGCCAACGGGTAGTTTGGACAGCCGAAATGGACATGAAATTATAAAGCTGCTTAAAGAAAGCAATAAAAAATATAATCAGACACTTATTGTTGTTACACATGACGAAAATATTGCTTTGCAAGCAGACCGCATTATCGGCATATCAGACGGCAAAGTAGTGAGAGACGAGAAGGTGAGACCATGAACATTTTCAACAAAGTTACCCTGCAAGGCATGAAAAAGAGCCGCACACGAACAATTGTAACGATTATCGGAGTTGTACTGTCTGCTGCCTTGATTACGGCAGTCGTCACTTTTGGCGTTTCCCTGCTGAACTATATGTCAAACGGTGAGGCTCACAAATACGGCGGCTGGCACATCAAATTTGAGGATGTGGATTCTTCTTTCGCAGCTAAGCAGGCAAGTAACAACAAAGTTGCAAACACCACATCATTTAAAAATATTGGCTACGCAAAACTTAATGGTGGAAAAATTCACAGCAAACCGTATTTTTTTATCGCCGGATTCAGCAAGAAAACATTTAATGCTCTTCCCCTCACATTGTGTGCCGGCAGGTTGCCAAAAAACAACAGAGAGATTGTTGTTCCTGAGAGAGTTGTAATAAAAGATGGCATTAAGTTACGTGTGGGTGACACGCTTACCCTTGCTATTGGAAGCCGCATGAATGGAAACAAAAGTCTTGGTCAACATGACCCTTACATTTCCGGGAAAGAAACTCTTGTGCCCAAAACAGAGAAAACTTATACAGTGGTCGGTTTCTGCGAAACGCCTCACTTTGATGAAGATTCTGCACCTGGATATACCGCAATTACAACTGCAGATGCAGCAGACACAGCAAACAATCTCAGCTTGTTTGTCACGCTAAAAAAACCGTTTGAGACTCATACTTATGCAAAAAATGCAGCTGAAGGTCATGCTTACATCTTTAATAGTGATGTGCTGCGTTTCATTGCTCTTTCAAACGATCAAAGCGATAAGGTGTTCAATGCATTTTTGTACTCAGCCGGTGCCATTGTACTCATCATAATTATGATTGGTTCTATTTTTCTGATTTATAATTCATTCAACATCTCCTTGAACGAGCGCACACACCAATTCGGGATTCTCTCATCGGTGGGAGCCACCCCAAAGCAGCTGCGCCATTCAGTGCTGTTTGAGGGACTTTGTATTGGTGCTATTGGTATCCCAATTGGTGTTATCATTGGTATAGCCAGCATCAAACTTGCGATTAGTATTGTCGCCAAAAACTTCGCAAACGTTCTTTTCGCCAATGTACCTTTGACATTGACAGTGTCCGCTCCCGCAATCATTGCAGCAGTAGTGACCAGCATGATCACAATCCTGATTTCGGCAGATATTCCAGCTCGCAAGGCTGCCAATATGCCAGTTATGGAGTGTATTCGCCAGACGAATGATGTCAAAGTCGAATCAAAAGCTGTGAAAACGTCAAAACTTGTGGAGCGTATTTATGGATTGGAGGGAACTCTTGCATTAAAGAACTTTAAGAGGAACAAAAAGCGTTATCGCAGCATTGTGCTGTCACTTGTTTTAAGTGTAGTGTTATTTATATCGACCAGTGCCATGGTAATAGATTTGAAACAGGTGTCGGCGGGTGCAAAAGAGGTTACTAATAGTGATGTCGGTTTTGGCACACATGATATGAAAGACAGCGAAATGCTGCAACTTTACGATGAACTAAGAAACGTCGATGGTGTTGACGAAAGTTCGTATCAAGTTGTTATGAATTATTTCTGTGCTGCCAAGGGCAGTGATCTTTCAGACGCTTACAAGAAGTCGGAAGGTTCACATTCGCCGAACGAAACGGTGAATCTGCCAGTGCAAATCCAATTTTTAGATGACAGTACCTATCTGAAGATTGTCAAAAGTTTAGGTTTGCCCGCAGATAAATATACCGGACAAAATGCGAAATTAATCGGCGTTGCCAAAGTGGACAGCCACGACAATCAGAAAACGGCCAGCCAAATTCCAAATGTGTTCAAGAGTTCTGTCACCAATTTTACCATTTTTCCCGAAACAAATGGCAAGCCGGAGATGAAACAGGGATATAATGTAGGTATTACATTTATGAACAATTTTATGCCGCCTGATACACCTCCTATCTTAACAGACATAAAACAAAAATCAGGTGGAATTTATGTAACTGCCCCATATTCACTCAAGGAAAAATTTAATGCCACTGGT
Source organism: Clostridium coskatii (assembly GCF_001675205.1). Classification (NCBI taxonomy): domain Bacteria; kingdom Bacillati; phylum Bacillota; class Clostridia; order Eubacteriales; family Clostridiaceae; genus Clostridium; species Clostridium coskatii. The sequence continues at coordinate 33,260 of NZ_LROR01000029.1, forward strand.
ACTCCTGCAGATATTATAACTAAGGGCATGACATTTCAGTCAAAGAATCCATCGAAGTCATCGGATAAAATGAAAGAGATAGTTCAGGATATGGGAATTACAACCCCGTACATCCTTTTGAATATGTCTGGAGCGCTTGATCAGAGCCGCAATATGATATTCATTGCCGATGTGTTCTCTTATGCTTTTATAATTATGATTTCGCTGATTGCAGTTGCCAATGTGTTCAACACAATTTCCACGAATATCAAGCTGCGCAGACGTGAACTTGCCATGCTTCGCTCTGTGGGAATGTCCGACCACGATTTCCAAAAGATGATGAATTTCGAGTGTATCTTTTATGGCATGAAGGCGCTGATCTTCGGGCTTCCCCTGGCAATCATATTCTCATGGTTCATGCACAAAGAAATGAACGGCAGTGAAAGTGGAAGCTTTGTGATGCCGTGGGCCAGTATCGGAATCAGTATATTTGGCGTTTTATTTATAGTGTTCATTACAATGCTGTATTCTATTAGAAAAATAAAGAAAGAAAATATTATTGACGCACTTCGGGATGACATGGATTGATTCAAAGCCGATATTCACTTGATAAAAAATCCCCACTTCTTCAGGCTATACATTGCACATAACTTTGGAATTTAATTGGTAAGCTGTTCAAGCCTTATGGAATACGGATTTTTGAGTATCCGCCAAGAAATTAATACCAATTAATTGCAGATTAATTATAAAGTTTTGAGATGTAAAAAGAGCTTTAAAGCATCAATTTACACCAGTATGTTCCAATTAAGCTATATAAAATGTTCAATTTATCTATGAGTTTGTTTTTTTACACATTAATGGTAATTAATTACCATTAATGTGTGCAATGCATAGCTTATAGAAGACAGGAGTATTCCTCAAATTTTGATAAATTAATAGTAGCTATATTTGAAAACATAATTTATTTTTTATATAACATATCTATATGTGGGATATTATCCTCTAGATATTCTTCTGAAACTGCTTTAAAGCCAAGGCTACTATAAAAATTAAGTAAATATGCCTGTGCTTGAATTTTTATAGTATCTTCTTTTAAAGTATTTTCTATAAATTCAATAGCTTTCAACAGCATTTCTCTTGCAATTCCTTTACCACGATAATTTCTTTTTACGACTACTCTTCCTATTGATATTTCATCGTAAGAAACTCCCTTTTCCAAAATTCTTAAGTATGCAACTACTTCTCCATTTTCTTCAGAAAATAAATGATATGAATTTAAATCTTTATCATCACAATCAAGGTATGCACATTCCTGTTCTACAATAAATACTTTATTTCTCAATGCTAAAATTTTGTATACTTCTTCGACCTTAAATTGATTAAACTTTTTAATGTTCCAATTCATTAAATTACCTCCATATATATAATATTAGATTTTAATATAATGCTTAACCTCCTCTAATAAACACAAAAGCACTGAATATTATTCCTCCTTAAAAAGGCCCTAATGGAATATATTCAGTGCTTCTTAATATCCTTACCCGGGGATAAGAATAAGCATCATATTATTTAATTAATATACATGATATCATAAAATTAACTATTGTTCAACAATAAAAGAACTAGTCTGGACATTCAATTGGATTTCTTAGTGCTGCAGGTATATCTTCTTCCTAAAATTCTTGTAATATAATCTTGCTTTATCCAGTAGCTTTCATTTTATGCATGCTTGCCATATAGGTAATTAAGCAAACATATTCACACTTTACCAATATTGCCATATTATAATTATTGAGAATTAGGAGGCGATATTATGAAAGAGGACCTCAAGCAAACTGCTGAACCTCAACAATCTACGTGTCCATCAGGATGTTGCACTGGAAATGAAATACTTTGTATTTCTATTCCTTGTCCAATAAACATCGTACTTTTGGGCCTTAATCTAACACTCGAACTTCCTTGTGTTAGACTGACTTCTTCTACCCCATTAACTGCACCACAAATCAATCAACTTGTGCAACCAGTTGCAGGAATTATTTCAAGTCTTGGAACAAGTATAAAAGGATAAAGCCTTTTAAATATAATCTTAATACCCTATGTTGTTTTAACAATATAGGGTATTAATTATACATTTGGAACTACTAATTTTACCTATATATTTCAATACAAAGAGCTGAATATAATCTTTGATTTACGAACATAAAAACGCTATAAGATTTTTAAAGTAATACGGCGTTTAAGTAAATTATTTACTTTTTAAGTGTTACGTTAAATAGAAATGTTAACACATACTGTATATCTAATTTGATAATTTTCAGTTCATTCTATTCTCCTCTCTATATCATCCTTTTTTACCTGGAAATTGGCTATATTTTTGAAATCTCTTTTAATCTTATATTTGTTATTTTTTATTTTGTAACTATTGTTACAGATTAAATTACAGTATTTTAGTAATATATAATCATAGCAAAGAAAGTACTAAATTCGTAGGTATAAATTTTAAGGTGAAAGGTGGAATTCTTAAATGTCAATGTTTTGTTATCAATGTCAAGAAACAGCTGGATGCAAGGGGTGTACTAAAGTAGGAGTTTGTGGTAAGAATGAAAATGTTGCAAAAGCTCAAGACTTATTAATATATGTAACTAAGGGATTAGCTATTGTAAGCAATGAAGGAAGAAAAGTTGGAGTTAAAGACAGCAATGTTGATAAAGTTATAGTAGAAAATTTATTTACAACGATTACAAATGCTAACTTTCACAGAAATTTTATTTTAGGCAAGGTAAAAGAAACTTTAAAAATAAGAGAAAATTTAAAATCTAAAGTAATTAGTGCTGGCGGTAAAGTTGGAGAAGTAAAAGTAACTGGTGGCTTTTTCAAGAAGATATTTGGAATACAAACCACAGAGATGATTATGCCAGATGCAGCAGTTTGGACAGCTGATAATACTATAGAATTTGATGCAAAAGCTGAAAAAGTTGGAGTTCTTGCAACAAAAAATGAAGATATAAGAAGCTTAAGAGAACTTATCACTTATGGATTAAAAGGATTGTCTGCTTATATGAAGCATGCAATGAATTTGAATTACAATAGTGAAGAGATTCATGCATTTATGGCAAAAGCATTGTCAGCTACAATAGATGACAGCTTAACTGTTGATGATCTAGTAGCTTTATCACTTGAAGCAGGTAAATTTGGTGTAGATGGCATGGCATTACTTGATAAAGCTAATACTGAAAGTTATGGACATCCTGAAATAACAACCGTTGATATTGGAGTTAGAAGTAATCCAGGAATATTAATTTCAGGACATGACTTAAAAGACTTAGAAATGTTACTGGAACAAACAGAAGGAACTGGAGTAGATGTATATACTCATGGTGAAATGCTTGCCGGACAATACTATCCTAAATTTAAAAAGTATAAGCACTTTGCAGGAAATTATGGTAATGCATGGTGGAAGCAAAAAGAAGAATTTGAAAAATTTAATGGCCCAATCATCATGACTACAAATTGTTTAGTTATACCAAAAGATACCTATAAGAATAGATTATTTACGACAGGTGATACGGGAATGCCAGGATGTAGCCATATAGAAGTTAAAGCTGATGGAACAAAAGATTTTTCTAAGGTTATAAAAATGGCCAAGAAATGCAGTGCACCTACAGAAATAGAAAAAGGACAAATAGTTGGTGGATTTGCTCATAATCAAGTTTTAGCTTTAGCTGATAAGGTTGTAGAAGCTGTTAAATCAGGTTCTATAAAGAGATTCTTTGTGATGGCTGGATGTGATGGAAGAGCAAAATCAAGAGATTACTATACAGAATTTGCTTCAAAGTTACCAAAAGATACAGTTATATTAACTGCAGGTTGTGCTAAATATAAATATAACAAATTGAATTTAGGTGATATTGGTGGAATTCCAAGAGTATTAGATGCAGGACAATGTAATGACTCATATTCATTAGTTGTTATAGCACTTAAGCTTCAAGAAGTATTTGGATTGAAGAGTGTAAATGAGTTACCTATATCATATAATATAGCTTGGTATGAACAAAAAGCTGTAATAGTATTATTATCATTATTACACTTAGGTGTTAAGAACATTCACTTAGGACCAACGCTTCCTGCGTTCCTTTCAGCAAATGTTGCTAAGGTATTAGTGGATAACTTTGGAATAGGTGGAATAACTGATGTTGAAAATGATATTAAGAAGTTTATGGAAATCTAAGATTATAAATTCATATAAGTAAAATGGCTCTATTTACGATATGGTGGAGAAGTTATCATAAAAACTGTTAGCCAGATATGTAGATATCTGGCTAACAGTTTTTTCTATTTTTCTTATTAAAAATTATACTTATTCCATAATTTCATTAATGGAGTCATCCCTTGAAGTACATCAATTTTACTGTCAGTACTACATATTGTATCGATGATTTTATGTACTAATTTATTATCTAAATTTTTAATTGCAAAATCCAAATCCTTGTCATTTAAATTTTCCAAGAACCTTCTTAAAACAAGGGAGTGATTATAGTTTTTAAATAAGGGTTTAACAAGTTTTTCATATTTTCCTATTCCACATATATCATAAGCTGAATATATCCCCGTAAGTATTGATGCAAATTGCCCAAATCCTAATCCAGGAGAAAGAGCTCCAAAACAATTCCCAACAAAATAAGTATTATCAACCTTGGGTACATTACATATTCCCGTCATATATTTTGTAATCTCAAACTTATCTGTTATTCTAAATTTTTGATCTAAATCTTTGCAAACTAAATTATAAAATCTTTCCCATATTGTATTTATATCTAATTTTATATTATCAGGATAGTCAGGGTAAGCTATAACAATATTAGCTTCTTTTTCAGAAAATGGTACAATCCATGCATATCCTTTAGGTATGATGTCATAATTGAACCATGCATGGGAAATATCTGTAGCAAATTTACCCTCAACTGTTACACCTCTTAATGTAAATGTAAGATCACACTTGTAATTTCCTAAATGTGAAGCATATTCCCCATCTCCTGTTGCTAATATTACATACTCAAAATTTTTACATGCTTCTTCATATTCACAAGTTGAATTAAAATTAATTTTTGTCATCAATTGTTTCTCTAGTTGACATTCATATGAATTTTCATGCCTTCCCCTAACATTTGTGTATCCGATTTTTCCATCAATACTCCCTATTTGCTTTTTTGAATGGACAACCAATTTATTAACAGCATTTATTGGTTTCAAATGTATATCATAATTCTTAGAGAGAAAATGCAGAGAATCTTTAATAGGTCTATCTAGTAAACTAAACATTGCTTCAGCATTAACAAATCTATCTCCAACACAATTTCTTTTTTCAAAAATTGTTGGTATAATTCCATGTTTCTCTAATGTTATTGCACAAGACAAGCCTGACATCCCAGCACCTAAAATAGCAATTTTCACAGAAAGCACCTCCTATTATATAGTTTTTGCAACTTATAAATTTTGTATACAAAATAAATCATCTTACTCCAATATAATAGGCTACTTCTTTCGGATATTTTTTTATAAATATACTTTCTAAAATAGTTCACCAGGAATGCCCAAATAAAATTATTTTTTGTTTATTATATTTTATTTTTAAGTATTCTTTATTGATCAGTATAATGGGTGTTTCCAGAATCTAAAAACATTGCTGCTGTTTCAGAATGTTCACCAGTAAAGGCGGGCAACTAGTTGATATCCTCTTTAATTTTTTTCTTAGCAAAATAGCCTTTTTCAGCTAGCTCAAAAGTTTTACCATTTGCAATTAACCAAGTGGAAGTAGTTTCTTCTTTACAGTTATTTTGAGTAAAGGTAAAATGTGACTTTTTGATTATAATCCTCTTTCTCTATACACTTCTTAACCGTTCTCCAATCATGTCCTGTTTTTCTAGCAACACTATTGATGGACGTTCCTTTCTGTATGCAGCATTTTCTAACATACTTTTCTTGTTTCGTTGTCAACATCCTTCTTCTAAAATAGGGTGTTCTTTCTTTTAGTTAATTTTATTATTGTATAACATTCACATTAAAATATATAATGGATGTTTTGGGGATTAAAAAAGTTTTAAATTTCTACTAAATAAAAAGATACTTAGTAAACTTTACAAATTTACTAAATATCCTTTTATCCTATTAATGGCGGGAATATGTGGGAATCGAACCCACCCGTCATGGTCTTAGCACGGCAGAACGGTTTTGAAGACCGCCAGGAACACCAGAACCTATCTACTCCCATATTTAATTACACAAAGTATTATAAGATGTACCATTTATTATGTCAACATTTTTCGTCTATTTTCTTATCACTTTATGTTATTAATTGTATCATATTTTATGATACAGCTATAATATAATTAAGCTGTTTACTTTTACAAACTTATAAAGTGCATCTAGATTGTTCACTTCAAAATACACATCTATATTTGAAATATCAATGCTTCTATTTGATTAAACTCCATTAAAATATCCTCCTGGTTACATGATTGTTCATCAATTTTCGTTATTTTACACAAGATAGAATTTTATGGTGCACTTATTTAACTCTTTCTATATAATACTTTAAACAAGTACTCTCTTAGTCCTTCGCTTGATTACTTAGCTTGCTCTCGATCCCAGTTCTGGAATCCTTTACTGCTCTTAAAACCTAACTCTCCTCCTTTAACCATCTTTCTTAAAAGAGTAGATGCCTCATTAGACTTATCAAGATGTTCTAATATATATAGTATGTATAATTCCTATCATATCTGCATTCTCTATAAATTCTAAATGAGGCAATCTTATCTTCAATCAAATTATTTTTTCATAAAACCACTTAACTCGTTGATATACCGGTTTTAAATTATTTAAATCCATTTTTTTTCAATGCGTTTATAGCTTTATCAGCTTCATCTTCTGCTACTAAAACTATTGGGCCAGTGCAGCCCATTCCACTCTCAGAATATATTCCTTCCTTCCAAAGTGACTTACAAGCATCTTCAAGCTCAAGAATATCAATTCCAGGGATCCCATAGGTTACTACTTTTTTAGGTGGAATCTTAACTTCTTCTACTGCAGCTGCAGGCTTTTCCTTTTCAAGGATTTTTCCTATTATTTCTTTTAAACCTGCTGCATTAGCATTTTTATACTCAACATCAGCAAGCTGTAGTAGCTTATTCTTCGCAGAAAGTGCACAATATTTTAATGCTTCACAAATTAATGGAGCTCCAGATGCTCTAGATACTATATTAATTATCTTATCGTAACCTTCTCCTATTCCTGGGCCATATCCATATCCAGTAGTTTCATAGTTCCCACCTGTTGTAAATGATGCAAATATCTTCACAAGTAAGTTACCTGTTAAGGAGTCACAAACCATAACATCAGGTGTTCCTGCTAGCAGGTCATTTCCTCTCATGACTGAACCTCCATCAGCTCTTAAAGATTCACTAAAAGAAAATTTATATCCTCTACTTTGCAATTCTTTAAGTGCTCTCTCAACACCTCTAGCCCCATCTACATTTAATATGCCAATCTTAGGATCTTTTATTCCGCAAGCTTTTGCAACGGCTATTCCATTTATAGTATTTTTAATCATTCCTTCAACCCTATGGGTAGCTGTTGTTCCTGTAGTTGTAGCAATTATCATTTCTTTTCCTAGCCCTGGAGTAGTAACTTTTCCAACTGTTGAAACTCCTATAGGAAAATCAAAATGTTGAGTGACACATCCGTCTATTACTTTATTATCTAACAACTCTACCATTTTTTTATGGCCTTCTTCAGCATCACTAACCTCAACTATTTCAAAGTCTCCTTCAACTTTAGGTCCTATTAAAACTATATCAAAATCACCATATTTGCTCTTGGCAAGTGCTGCAGCTTTAATCATCTCGTCCACACCATGTTCTGAACCAAACGTAGTTAATCCAATTTTAACTCTTTTTCCGAAGCTTCCACTTATTATTCCATCAGCTATTTCATTAAATACTTCTGAAATTACTTTTTTAGTTTGCTCCACGCTGCTCCCTCCTCTTTGTTAGTATCTATTCAATACTTTCTACTGTCTATAAATACCATTATTTATTCTTCCATCATTTTAGATGCAAATTTTTTTAATTCTTCAGCTATCATGTTCTTAATTTCTTCCTTTGAAACTGCTGCAGCCGAACTATCTGAATCACCATTATTTTTTTCAACCAAAATTGAAATTCCATCGAACAAGTTAGTCATTCTTCCTAAGAACAAGCTTCCTTTTCCTATTAACATAAAGTTATTTAATTTTCCTGACATTATATGTTCAATACCATGACCAATTATAGGTACTCCTGATGGTATATGACCTTGTGTTGGTGCATATCCTGGGTATCCATGTTTTACAACAAAATTTGCTAACTCTTTTCTCTCTAATTGTCCGCTCTTTACCGCAAGTGCTCCTATCATCTTATAGTTTTGAGTTGGAACATCTCCTGCTCCTGCTGGTTCTGTTATATCTGGAGTTTGAAGTTCTGGAGCAAATTTATCAACATCGGTAATTTTTAGTCCATTCTTACTTAATGGATCTGAAACCAATGCTTCCAAAACTGCTTGTGGTGCAGCACCATGTCCAATGCTATGTCTTCCTATTACATCTGTCCTTAATATCGGACTTACACCATCATTTTCAGATATTAGTATTGCAAATCCTCCTAAGCAATCTTCTAAAACAGGTAATCCCTTTTTAACATGATCTTTACCATTCATCCCAAGCTTAGCAGTAGCTCCACCAGCAAAAACTATTACATTTTTATAAATTCCAGCTTTAACCAATGCTGCTGCTGCAACTATTGAGTGTGAAGGGCCAGCACAAAAGCCTCTCATATCTGAGCCTGTAGCTCCTTTAATTCCTGCAATTTCACCGCAAGCCTTAGCTATGTTTCCACCGCCTCTCTGATTCATATCGCCTATAGCTTCTTCTGAACATTCAATTAAGTATTCTACCTCATTAACGTCTACTCCTGAATTCTTTACTAGATGCATTAATGCAAGAACTCCTGAAGCCTTAACAGCTAAATTTTCAACAATAATATGTGAAGTTAGATTTTTATCAAACTCATGAGCTCTTTTTACACAACCAACAAGCTTACCATTATCATATAATCCTTCAGCTACATGATTTTCTAACAGCTTTTCTATTTCAGATAAGTCAATTCCTTCCTTTAACTCGTCAGCTTTAATCTTTAAAACAGCGTGAGACTTAAACTTTTCTCTAACAGACTCTGTGAAATTCTTCTCTAACAAAACAAGGTCAAATACGTCACTTATCTTCATTAAACCATAGAACTCATCCTGCGGCATGATTTCACCAAACTTACCAAATCTAGATAAGCCTTCAACTTTTTCATTATACCATGGTCTCTTTCTTTCACTTAATTCTTCTGGAGTCATATTTCCGATATAAGTTTGATTTGGTGCATAACTAACAACATCTTCAAAAGATCTTAAGTGATTTGGTATCTCCTTTAAATATTCTGATTCTGGATTTGTTTCTCTTTCTAGGGTTTGAGTAGTACCATTGTGCAATATCATATCTGGTGTATTTACTAATACATAAGCCGCATTTTTAATTACTGGAAAACTCATTTTTAAAACCTCCATTCATTATGTTCAGTTATTATATATTCAAAAACAGCATGCATTGCTGCATGCCATCTTTAGCCTGTTAAAGTTGTTGATAACTATTTATTGTACTTTGAATATTCATCTCTAATAGGCTTTACTTCACTAATAATTTCATCAACATCAAGAACCATTTCCATCATTCCACATTGTTCATCATAAACAGCTGGATCAAATTCTGCTTTAACTTCTGGTTCTACTACATGATATACTCCAAGACCTAATGCTATTCCTGCAAGTGGTCCTGCGAATGTTGGATCTCCAGCAGCTACAGTTTCTGCTGACAGACCTGAAGCCTCTGCCTCAGCTCCTCCTATTAATACAATCACATTTTCAGCACCATATTTTTCAGTTAAATCAATTACTCTTTGTTGGATCTCCAGATCCATAGCACCTGCGGCTGTTCAAACAAAACATTCTGTGGAGGCAAATACAACTTCTCCTTTGGCACTTTTAACACATTCTTCAATAGCTGGACCTGGAATTCCATCCCTGTCACCTATTGCAATTATTTTTTTTCCTTCTAATAAACTCATAACTTTTTCCTCCTTTTAGTCGGAAACACAGGGTAATTTTACCCATTTGCTCCCACTCATAAATTATCTGTTAAAGGCCATTTAGGCCTTCAATATAATAAATTTAATTAAGCATTTATATTTTTAACAATCATTGCTTCAATGTTTGCTTTTGTAGCATCATCCTTTATTACTTCTTCAATTTTTTCTCCATCTTTATAAAGTACAATTGTAGGAAGTCCAAGTACTCTTTGTGAAATAGCTAATCTTCTAGCCTTTGTAGTATTTAATTTGCAAAATTTAACTTTTCCTTCAAATTTAACTGATAATTCTTCTATATCTGGCAATAAAGCTTGACAAGGTACACAACCATCTCCATAATAATCAACAAGTGTATAACCTTTAGATTCTAAAACTTCACCTTTAAATGTCTCTTTGTCTAAAATTATCATATTAACTTCATCCTCTATTCTTCAAAATTATTTTCTATATATTTCTCTGCTTGCACAGCAGCTATAGCACCATCAGCAGCAGCTGTAACTACCTGTCTCAATGGCTTTTCCCTAATATCTCCTGCTGCAAATACTCCAGAAATATTAGTTTCCATTTTATCATTAGTTATAATATATCCTGCTTCATCAATATCAACTAGTTCTTTAACTAATTGATTTGTAGGTAAATAACCAACGAATACAAATATTCCAAAAGTTCCATCTTGTTCATCTGCAAAATATTCACTCAATTCACTTGTTTTAGTATCCTTAAATACTGCTGACTGCACTATTCCATCACCTTTTATTTCAGTGATTACTGAGTTCCACTTTATTTCAATTTTAGGATTTTTAAAAGCCTTTTCTTGTATTGATTTTGCAGCCCTTAATTCATCTCTTCTATGAACTATAGTAACCTTTTTAGCAAACTTTGTTAAATAAATAGCTTCCTCAATAGCTGAGTCTCCTCCACCTACTACAAAAACTTCTAAATCCTCAAAAAATTCAGCATCACAAGTTGCACAGTAAGATACACCTTTACCTATCAATTCATTTTCTCCTGGACAACCAATTTTTCTAGGGTTAGCTCCTGTAGCAATAATTATAGATTTAGCATAATATTCTTCTTTTTCACCTTTTAATTTTTTTATCTTTCCAGTAAAATCAACTTGTTTTATGTTATCTTTTTTTCTTTCAGCACCAAAACTTTCAACCTGCTCTTCCATTCGACCAATTAAACTTGGTCCTGTAGCATCTTTTATTGATCCTGGATAATTAGCTACTTCATCTGTGATTACAATTTGTCCGCCTACCTTGCTTCTCTCCAGTATCAAAGTTTTTAATCTAGCTCTTGCTGAGTATATAGCTGCTGAAAGCCCTGCAGGACCGGAACCGATTATAATGACATCATAAATATTATTCATATAGCACCTTCTTTCCTAATGTTTCAATAATATTTACTTACTACTTGGGTAAATATACTTTTAGTTCAACATTTTTAGATACTACTATTTCTTCTTCAAACTTTCTCTTCTTGAAGAGCTTTAAATATGCTGTAACACATAACAAGCATAATCAGCATGAACGGAAAAGCAGCAGCAATAGAAGCCGTCTGAAGTGTCTTTATTGCAGCAGTGCCTCCTACTAAAATAATCATTATAGTAACAGCTCCCTGAACAATTCCCCAAAAACCACAAAGTTTTTTACTTGGATTTAAGTCTCCTCCTGATGTAAGCATACTAAGTACATAAGTTGCTGAATTAGCAGCTCCTGCAAAGGACGTAACAATCAGTATAATCGCCAATGGTGCAGTGATAACATAAAGTGGTAGATGCTGTAATGTTACAAATAAAGCAGTCGAAATATTAGTTTTAACAGCTGCCTGAATTGCACCGTGTGACAATGCATCTAAATTAAATGCAGCTCCACCATAGATTGCAAGCCATAAGAAGCAGAAACCAGAAGGCAAGAACACTGATGCAAGTATGAATTCACGAATAGTACGGCCTCTGGAAACACGTGCTATGAACTGACCTACAAATCCTGCCCACGCAATATACCAGGCTCTGTAGAATATCGGCCAGGCTTTAGTCCATTCAATATTGCCCATCCACAAACTTTGTCCGATAAAATTTTGAATATAATCACCAAGCGTATGAGTAAAAGTATTTAGTATAAATACCATTCCACCAAACAGGAAGATAAATACCATAAATCCAATTGAAAGCCATACCTTCACGTCAGCAACAGCCTGCATAGCCTTATGCAGTCCAGATACAGTAGCAAGCGTAAATATCACTGTCATAATTGCAATAATAACAGCAGTCATACCAGGTGTCGCTGTAATTCCCCAAATATATTGTATTCCTGTAGCAATTTGGCCAGCTCCTAGTCCTAAGCTGGTTGCTACTCCAAACATCGTAGCAAATACTGCTAATATATCGATAGTTTTACCGATAGGTCCGTGAATACGCTCACCAAGAATTGGATAAAAAGCTGAGCTGATTAAACATGGAAGACCTTTTCGATACTGAAAATAACCAAGAGCTAAACCGCAAACCGCATAAATAATCCAAACATGAATACCGAAATCATTAAATACAATCCTCATGGCATCATGCATAGCTTGTGGAGTTCCTGGTTGTGCCACAGGTGGTGCCATATAATGACTCATCGGTTCAGCAATGGACCAAAAAACCATTCCAATACCCATTCCCCCTCCAAATAGCATAGTAAACCACTGGAAAGTTGTAAATTCCGGTTTTTCATCATTTTTTCCCAGCTTAATTTTACCATAGCGGCTGAGGGCAATAACAGATATAAATATTGTAAATATAAATACTGATAAAAGATATAGCCAACCAAAATTAGTAGTTAAAAATGATAACACACTATTCGATGTTTTAGCCATTTGAGAAGGCAGGATTATACTAAATGCTACAAATATCAGAGCTATACCTGCAGAAACATACAGAACAGAACGGCCTTTTGCTTTTTGTTCATTTGACATAATTAATTTTTCCTCCTTCACAAAACTAATCTAAATAGGTCTCATCCATTTTAACAAGACCTATTTAGTTATTGATTTAGATCTTTACTTTAAAAACAGTTTGTTCTTCAATATCAGTTGCAAGAGCATCTAAAGCTACACCTACTCTGTGATATCTTAATTTCCACTGATGCTCTTTAGAATCTGCAGGGTTTCCAAGTGGATATGGAATAGAAATAGTTGGTACTATTCTATTTGAACCTACTGTTGTTGCTACAGGAATCAAATTACACATTTGAACAACTGGGAAGCCAGCTCTTTCAATTTCTTTTACCATTGTTGCACCGCAACGTGTACAAGTTCCTCAGGTGGAAGTTAGTACAACTGCATTTACATCGGCTTCCTTTAGATGCACAATAATTTCTTTTGCCATTCTAGCAGCCTCACCTTGGGTAGTTCCAGTTCCAACTGTAGAGTAGAAATACTCATGGAGTTTACCTATTTTTCCTTCCTTTTCGTATGCTCTTAAAGCATCTAATGGAACTATTACATCTGGATCTGCATCTGCTGCTGCAGGGTCAAACCCTGCATGGATTGTCTTGAAGACTCCTCCTTCTAAATCGTCTAAATTTGATATATCATATCTACCCCATCTTGTTGCTGAAGCAGATTGAATTCTATCAGGGTTATCTACAGGAACTATACCTCCAGTTGTTACACAAGCTATAGTTGCTTTACTTAAATCTTTAATAGCTGGTGCTATTGGAACTCTATCCATTTTAGGAATAGGCAGTTCTGTTTCAAATTTTTCACCATTTAATTTCTTTATCATCATTTCTACTACTCTATCAGCAGCTGGTTTACCTGATTCAAGCCAAACTTGATGTCTTTTTCCTCTTCCATAGTAGCCTTCTTCTTCTGCAGAAAGCAGTTTTTCTCCATTAAGTATTTTATTTCCAAAGTCAGCCATTGCCTTTACATCTTTTCTCATTCTGCCAGCATTATTTCCACCTTTAAAGATATATACATCTTTTTTAAACATCTCAACGCCAGGATTTTCAATGTGCATAGATGATATTACTGGTACATTAAACTTCTCTTTTACAGCTTTACATATAACTCCGCAGGCATTTCCATATCTGCCAGCTTGAAATGCAGGTCCTGCAAAGAATATATCGAATTCTTTACCATCCAAAAATCCTAGTATTTTTTCTACTGCTTCTTTTTCATTTGAACCCATAAAGTTATCCCCACATATTATTGTGTGAGTTACTTCTGCACCTTTAAGTTGTTTATTTAATTCTAAAGCAGGTCCAACTAACCCTTCTCTTATTTCTGGTTGAAAATCTGCCTTATCCTCTCCGCCTATTTGACCAAAGAATTGGTTCAAATATAAAATTGCTTTCTTCATCTAAACTACACCTCCTTAAAAATCTTTCATTGTCTTTGGTGACCAACCAACAATCTGATCTCCACAGAACATAGCATTGTTTTCCATAATAATTGAACCATCTTCTCTTACTGAAGGTCCTAATATTTCATCATTTGCCCAACCACCAGACAAACCATCTCTAGCTAAAGATTGTAATTCGCCTATAACAGTTTCCATTGGAGGTAGTTCTATTAACTCTGAAACATTTCCAGTAGAAACTATAGCATCCGCTTTTTCATCAAGAGCAACCAAAGGTTGTGATTCTCCATCTCTACCTGTACATTCATTAGTAATTCCTACAGTTTTAACTCCAGCATCTTCTAAAGCTACTATACACGCTATGAAGTCTGCATCTGGATTTCCATATCCTTCTTCAGCTACGATGGCTCCATCTGCACCTAAGGATTTAGCCATTTGAGCTACAAATAAGGCTGAACGTTTCTTTTGCTCTAATGCTACATTAAGATTGGACATTATAACTCCTAAGAAGTTAAGTGTTTTTCCATGCTCTGCATAAAGTCTTTTAATAGTTGGATTATTTTGAAAATCATAAGTTGACCACTTTGATGAACATGGCATAAAGCTTCCTGAAATCACAGCTCCATCCAATACTTCATTTGGATGCATAAATGTTGGAACCATATGATTTGCATCCCATCCATAAACTAGATCATTATATCCCATTTCTTCCATTTGTGATTGAGGCTGCATAACAAATACAACACCTGGAAGTTTTTTAACAGCTTCATGCCTTTTCATAATAGAATCTAATTCAAAGGTTTCAATATCTTCAGGCTCTAAATCCTTTACACAATTTCCTATATATTCGGCCAGTTTATGTCCCGCCCATCTCAAAGCTTTATTTTTCTTCTGTTGTTCATTCTTTTCAAAGTCCTCATCTGTATCTCCAATAAGAACAATATTTTTTAGCTGTGAAAAATAAGTATACTTAGCTCCTTCACCGCTCATATCAATTAAACCATCCTGAAACCCACCCCAATGCTTGCCAACTACAAGCAAGCTGCAATCTTTAAGTGCATGTGTACGTCCATTACCAGCTGGAATTACATCTCCAGTTACACCTGGAAATAATGTGGATCCATCAACCTTAACTCTGCATTCAATAGCTTCCTTTACTGGAACAAGACGAACTTTATCTCCAGGCTTTACAATTAAAAGATCTGCCTCAGTAATATGCTCATCTTCCAATACATAATCTAAAGCTTCTTTTTTGTTAATTGTTAAAATACCCTCCTTATAGCTTGTTACTTTACCAAAAACAATATCCTTGACATGAAAGTTTCCAATTTCTAACTTCACCTTTATACCTCCTTTTATAAATTAATTTATTTCTTTACATATTATTTTCAATTCCTTTAAACATTATTCTCAATTTGCATAATCCAATAGCACTATTTGTTTTGACATTAGCATACCTATTATCATGATTAAATTTTCCGATAGATTTTATTTTAGCTACTTAAGCAAAAACTAATATTTTAAACATTGGAGATAAATATGATTAAAAAAGCAATTAAAAAACATATAAATATAAGTTATTTTATTGATGCAGCTTCTAAAATTATGGGTGAAGCTTGAAAGCAGATAAATGCAAATTTTCTTCTATTCCAACTCTATTTACACCTATAGTAAAAAGTACATTTCCAAGAGCTCTCTAAGCAAGATTGAGATCCCACATATATTCATCTTGTATTCTCCATACTGCAGGAATAAACACCATATCTGCTCCTTCAAGTGCCAATGTTCTACATGCTTCGGGAAATCCAGCATTACAACATATAATAATCCCTATTTTCCCTAATTTAGTGTTAAAAACTTTATAGTCTGACCCTTCCCTTTCCTCTACATCTCCAAGCTTTGAATTCATTTCAACCAACCCTACATTGACAGTTTTATTCATTTAACCACCCTCTTAATTTTTTTGATTTATTTATTGTTTAGATGATAACAAAAGCTTTCAGTAATTAATATAAGCACTTTCATAAAAAAGCCACAGTTTTTTATGATAATTCATAAAAGAAGTAAGCACATTACTTAAATCTTACAATATCAAAATATATCAGTAATTTATAAATTTATTGCATTATTGTTTTAATGATATAATTATATTAAAACTAATAGTGAAAAAATAATTATTTTTTCGACATATTTAAACAAATAAATAGTAAATTCGTTT
This sequence comes from Clostridium coskatii, assembly GCF_001675205.1. Classification (NCBI taxonomy): domain Bacteria; kingdom Bacillati; phylum Bacillota; class Clostridia; order Eubacteriales; family Clostridiaceae; genus Clostridium; species Clostridium coskatii. The sequence continues at coordinate 50,025 of NZ_LROR01000029.1, forward strand.
CTGTTAAATGTAAAGTCCGTATAATACTATCCGAATATCATATAGACTTAATATTTAACAAAATCATTTTGAGTAGAGAGGTGTATATGATGATTATTGAATTTTTTATCAATTCCTGTGTTTTTATAACCTCTATAAGTGTCCTTAGTATTTTTTTTAAAGATAAAATACTAATTTCAAAGTCATCAACAACTATACGTGAAAAACTCTTTATTGGTATGATTGGTGGTTTACTAGAAATATTATTGATATTATTTCCTATAAAAGTTATGCCTGATTTATCAATCAATTTTCATGCTCTACCAATTATTTTATCATCCATTTATGGAGGAACTTTATCTACGATTGTAACTACTGTTATAATTAATGTTCTATTTTACTTGATATTCAGGTTTTCTATAGTTTCTATATTTTTTTTAGTGATTAATTTGTTTTTAATAATTGGATTTATTTTTATCTCAAATACTAAAACAACAATAAAAAATAAATGGGTTTATTCTACTTTATATTCATTGGTAGTAAGCTCTATTGGAAGTATAATTCTTATAAAAAATACACAGCTGCTAGTTCAGTTTTTAATAATTTACTACCTTAATAATTTACTTTTAACATATTTTGTATATAAATTTATGGAACATTTATCAAAAGCTTTTGAAGCATATAGAACCCTTAGAACTGAAGCTTCAATAGATTTTTTAACTGGCCTGAATAACGTAAGGCAATTTAATAAAAGTTTACATCGAATTAGCATCGCAGTACAAAAAAAAGAGGAAATTCAATATTTGTCATTAATATTTTTAGATATTGACTATTTTAAAGAAATAAATGATAAGTATGGTCATGGTTCAGGTGATATTGTATTGAAAAATTTGGCTAACATTCTAACCAACACCTGCCGAGCCTTTGATATCATATCCCGTAATGGTGGTGAAGAATTTTCTGTATTACTATTAAATTGTCCAACTGCAGACGCAATCCAAGTTGCTGAAAGAATAAGACAAAATGTTGAAGCTTATTCATTTCATATTTCTAATAAAACTACTATTCATATAACAATTTCAATAGGGGTTTCAACTTATCCTAGTCTAACTAACAATATAGATAATCTACTTAGTGATGCAGATACTGCTCTATATAAAGCTAAAAATGAAGGTAGAAATAAAATAATTCTATATAAAGGTAATTCGCTACAAAATGGTTTTAATCGTTATAACATTGTCCCATAGTATTATATATTTTACATAAAAATGAAGTCCAGAATAGCTTTTTTCACAAGCTCAAAAAATAGCATGTGGAAAATATCTTTTTCTAAAGATATTTTCCACATGCCCATAATTGGTTATTATATTGTACTAAAAATATGAAGCTTCTATAATATAAGCTTCTTAAAAAATGTTTTATTATACTATATAACCCTGCTTTATTACTAGCCGTAGCTCTTATATCTTTTTCACTTAACATTAGTTCTTCCCCTCGCTGCCAATCTAACAGGTAATACAATTCCTGTGTAATTATTATTCTTTTTCTTTCTTATAAGTACTGGAGATGTCTTATTTGAAAAAGAAAATTCTTTACCTTTCCTTTAGAACACTTAGTTAACAACTTCAACCTATTTACATTGCTTTAAAATTTGATATTTTCTTGCAGTATAAAGTTAAAGAGACTCCCATTAAAAATAAGAACCTCTCTGATTTTATGAAATAGAATTGTGTTTTTCTATAAATTTCGAATAAAATACTTCAAATTTCTTGATTAAAATTCTTAATATAGTCAACTATAACATTATCAAGTTCTTCACTTGCGGCCAATATATCTTTATTTTTTTCAATATCTTTGCATTCTACATTTTTGATGATATCATTATTAAGTTTTTCTCTCAAATTTTCTATCTTTTCTTTAATTATCAATCTATCTTTTACTTCATTCAAAATATATCGTCCCCTAACATCTTGCTAATATCTGCATTACTTGTTATTTATCTTTCACATAAAAAATGGTGGATAGTTTTGGGGATATATTGGTATAAAGGAAACAAAAATATAATATGTATTATTTATACATATTTAATTCTATTATTAATATCAGTTATTTTATACTATAAATTGTCATCATTTTTCATCACCTCAAATATTAATTATTTAACATTAGAGAAATTTTCTAATATCCACTTCTAAAATTTTCGATAGTTTGTCCAATGTTTTTATTGAAGGATTTGTTCTTCCAACCTCAACATCTGAAAGATATGTATTAGAAATACCTGCCTTCTTTGCTAACTCATACTGTTTTAATCTTCTTTTCAATCTCTCTTCCTTAACCTTTTTACCTATATTGTCCAAATCTACCACCTCCATAATATTATTATACGATTTTGACGTATTAATTCAAGCAATAGTTATGTTATTTGCGTAATATCTGTAATTTTTTCTTGCTATTTTACATTCTTTCTGATTTTGTTTATACTCTAATTATTACGTTATTTACGGAATAAAAGAGGCTTATATTATGAGTATAATAGGAACTAAATTAAGAAAGATTAGAAAAGCAACTGGACTTTCACTAAAACAATTATCTACTAAAATTAATGGTAAAATATCTATATCCTTTTTAAGTGATATTGAAAATGGCAGAAGTAATCCTTCCTTTGAAAATCTAAAGCTTATTGCTGCTGCCCTTGAAACCCCAGTTTCTTATTTCATAGAAGATTCAAAGGATAGTATATTCTCTAGCACCATTGATGATGCAGATTTTATTCACATAATTAATCTGCTCCAGGACTTTAAAGATTGGAATATAGAAGATAAAAAAGAACTTCTATTCTATTTAAAGGCTAAGAAAGTTATCAGAGATAGCAACCATCAGTGAAATTTATACACTATATGTTTACCAAAATATAATTTAATACATAAAAGTAAAGAACTATGAAACATATATAAATAAATTATACGCAATGAATGGAGTATAAAAGAAAATGGATGCTAATATTTTTATTCTTTTATTAAAGTATATAGCAATAAGTGTTTTTATTCTTATTATCATAATCCTTGTATTAATCAACTTATATCCACTTTTATTTTATAAGTCTCCCGAAACAAAATTGAAAATGAATAGATTTGATGTGATAATTATTTTAGGCTTTCATGCATTACAGGATGGAAAACCTTCTCCTATAATGAGAGAAAGAGTTGTAAAAGCAGTTGAATTATTTAATAAAGGATATGCTAATAACATTATATGTTAGGGTGGAGGAGTCTCTACTAAATATATTGAAGCAAATGTTATGACTATTTGATAAATAAACTTGTTTATAAAATTATTTTTTTATTGACTCAAAATTTCACTTTTATTGGTGTTATAATTTTATTATAATTTGATATTTTTGGAGATTGAAATAAAGGCTGTTCAAAATAATAAATCAATGCGGCTTATGAGAAATATAAAACAACTCAATAAATAGTAATTTATCAGGAATGGTTGCAAGGTTATTTAATGTTTTATGTATACGGAAGCGAGGTTATATAAGGTGAAGGGTAAGGAGTTAAAGACAAGAAGAGGCATCGTTTATTATTGGATTAGTCGTAACAAAAATCCGCACACAAAATGTATCGTTTTTACGCATGGAGTAACCGCCGATCACTCTATGTTTGAAAAACAAGTTGAATACTTTAAACAAGAATATACAGTAATTACATGGGATGTTCCTCTCCATGGTCTTTCACGCCCATATTCAAATTTTACATATGAAAATTGTGCACATGATCTAATGAGAATATTGGATCAGGAAAAAGTTAATAAGGTAATATTGGTCGGGATGTCTATGGGTGGTTATCCCAGTCAGGAGTTCGCGTTTCGTTATGCTGAAAAAGTAGAAGGTTTTATAGCACTTGATACCACACCTTTTGGTATTAGCTATTACTCAGGATTAGATATTTGGTGGTTAAAACATATTGCTTTACTAGCAAAATGTTTTTCAAAAAATGCTTTGCGAAAAAGCATGGCAAAATCCGTTTCCAGAACGAAGTATTCATATGACAAGATGATAGAAATGCTTGCACCATTTACAAAATCACAAATCATTGAACAAATGGATATTGCTTATGGTACCTTTACAAAGGAAAATAAAGATGTTAGTTTTTCTTTTCCAGTACTGATTTTGCTTGGCGAATTCGATAAAACTGGAAAGGTAAATCAATATTGTCAAGCATGGTCAAAGAAAGAGGGATATCCGCTCCATATAATAAATAATGCAGCACATTTTTCAAACGGAGACAATCCAGAACAGGTAAATTCTGAGATACAGGAATTTATAAGTAAATTAGGCAATTACAACGTATAGGACTTACAAATTTCAACTTAAGACTAAGTATTATAAATAGTAATTTATAAGAGAGGAAAATTAAAATATGTGTACTGATTTTGTTAACTTAACAACAGAAAATCTTTCTAATGAACATTTATGCTGTATTATACGCAGTAAAAAACCCCACCAAGGTATTGACAAAAAAAGGCGATGGCTTTCTGATAGACTAAATGAAGGTCACGTTTTTAGAAAGTTAAATGAAAAGGCAACAGTTTTTATTGAATATGCCCCTGTTGAAACAGCTTGGGTCCCTATAACTGGTGATAACTATTACTATATATATTGTTTATGGGTTTCTGGTTGTTATAAAGGAAAAGGGTATGGTAAATCACTAATGGAGTATTGCTTGGCAGATGCAAGAGAAAATGGTAAATCAGGCATTTGCATGCTCGGAGCAAAGAAACAAAAACATTGGCTTTCTGATCAATCATTTGCAAAGAAGTTTGGTTTTGAGGTTGTTGATACTACCGACAATGGATATGAACTGCTTGCACTTTCTTTTGATGGAACAACACCAAAGTTCACACAAAATTCTAAAAAACAAGAAATTGAATGTAGAGATTTAACAATTTATTATGATATGCAATGCCCTTATATCTATCAAAATATTGAGAAGATAAAACAGTATTGTGAAATGAATGATGTTCCTGCATCTTTAATTCAAGTGGATATACTACAAAAAGCAAAGGAATTGCCTTGTGTTTTTAATAACTATGCTGTGTTTTATAAAGGGAAATTTGAAACAGTGAATCTATTAGATATCGGAAGTTTAAAGAGAATACTCAAGAAATGAGAATACAATTTGGGGTTTTCCATTTGATAATTAGGACTGTCTATTAAAAAGAAGTGTCATCTGAATGTATGATGGAGCTATAGCTATATAGGTGTTATCTCATCTACAAAACCTTGCGATATAACCCCAGGTCCACCAACTAACTCTAAATCAGTTGTTTGTAGAGTATTAATTCTTACATATTCTATAAGCATTTAATATTGCATCTTAATCGTCTTTATCAATTAATACTAATGGTGCTAAATATTTTTCTGCTGCTGCAGAAGCTACTAATGCATCTGCATATCCTTCACCTGATACTAGTACTACATTGTCTGAAGTTGTCCAGTTTGTTGTTGCAACCTTTGCTACTGTTGCATATCTGTTATCACCACTTACTCTTGTTGGTTGTCCTTGTGCTGCTTTAACAGATCCAACTGATAAAGCTGTCGTTAAAACCACGGTCATAAGTGCAGCTTTAAAAACTGATTTTGCACTTTTCTTGTTCATACTAAAATACCCTCTTCCATATTAAATAACTATTCTTATATGAATATCTTTTCTAAATTAATTATATACCATGTGTTTAGAATTTTTTCATAAAAGGTAAAACCTATTAAAAAAATTCTGATAAGCTTTTTGAGATTGTTTAGGACAGTAACTTATTTGGAATTATATAAATATAAGAGGTGTTATAAATGAAATTTAATAAAAGAATCATAATACTAGATATCCTAATATTAATAGTACCTATAATTATAATCATTTTGTTAATGCCAATTCTGCCTGATAAAATATCAATTCATAGAGGGCTAACTAATAGATATAGTGATAAAAAATATTTCTTTTAGGATTACTACCATTTGTAATATATAGACTAAAATGCAATAAAAAAATAAGACTCTAAGTAATTTATAGGTTACCTAACGTCTTATCGTGTTTACCTATATTTCTAAGCAGTATTCCATCTTCTATATACTGCCATGTTTCCCTAACATCCATCGTAATTATCATCTCAAAAATATTAATAATATCTTGTATTCTTTTTATTCTTAGTGATGGATGAAATTCAGCATATGGATGCTTAATAAATTTAGTGAACTTATCCGTACGCTCAATTATCAAGATCTTCAAATAACTCCCCAATAGAATCAGACTTTTTTGTTTTTCCATTCTTTATATCTTTATCTGCCTGTTTTTCATCCTGCTGCCATTCTTTACTCCAAAACCACACCTGATCTTTTTGGACTACGACTACTGGTCTAATTACTATTTTATTATCTTTAGCATAAATATCTATATTGTCACCAATTTTTTAATTTAACTTTTTTATTACTTCTTTTGGAATTGTAATCTGAGATTTTTCTCTTAATTAAATAATAATATAATCTCCTTACTAAATTATTATTTTCTTACTTTCTAATTTTGTTATATACGAATTTTTACTTTTTGTATACAAAAATTTTATTAAATTAACATCTTGTGCTACAAGAGTTAAACCATAATTTTGTTTACTAACTAAGACTATATGATAGATATTAATTCTATCAAGTGGATTATAGAACCAATTTAAATATCAAACTTTATTATAAAACTGCATTTACCAAAATGATCTGTTGTCTTCCTTTTTGGAATTATCTTTATTTTGTTTGGAACTGCTGCTTTTAGCACCATAATTGTCAAGAAAACTTAATTAGGTATCCTTTTATCAAGCTTAAGAAGTTCATCAGGGTTCAATAAATTTCTTTTACTTGAAGATGTATTCTTTGAGCCAAAGTCTGTAAGTCCTTCAATTCCTGATTTCCTGTTTTCAGAATGAGTTTCTACTGTAGAATTTTCCATGTGATCAGAAACCTGCTTTGCTGCCACATCATCTGATGTACCCAAAAAAGCTGACTGTCACAATTACCCAAAATCTCTAGCCACGCATTGTTAGGATATCTATTCTGCGGCTGGGCTATATTCTGAAATACTACAAAGCATATTATGCCCCTGGACCTTAATGTAGATATCTTCTTAGTAAAATCAAATATTATACAAAAATAAGCAACCTTTTCATATTTAGGTTCCGTTAGATCTATATCACTTGTTGCTATTAAATTCTAAACTATCTCATTTTGAAAAATCTGAAGTTTTGAACCAAGGCCTATAACAATATTTGGTTTTATCTTGTCACTTGCCTGTGAATATATGGCATAAGGCATTTTAGCTGGATTTGTATAACCAAGCCGTGCAAACATGGCATCAAGTGTTAATACATCTTTTGTAGCCAGCATTGAATAAGCTGTTGCCAGATTCCTATCTTCTTTTGGTAATACAGTTACTACATTAAAGTACCAGTGCCTTTAAAAGATTCATCTCTGACTTGTCCCAGAATTCATTCACTCTTAATTATTCTTTTTATCATCAGGTGACAAATTTTTTATGTAATGTCTGGAGCCTAATCCTCCTATTTCTTCACCTCCAAAAAAAACAAATCTTAATTCATACTCACTTGATACATTTTTTAATAATCTAGCTGTCTCCATAACTACTGAAACCCCAGAAGCATTGTCGTTTGCTCCTACGGAGTTCCTCTCACAATCATAATGTGCACAAATAACAATAATTCCTTTATTTATAGTTTGATTTATTATTTCTAGTTGCTATTAAATTTTGACTGTTATTTACTCCTGTTTTATCATTTTCCGTACGATTGGATAAAGGAAATGTCTGTATCTGCGTTAATTAAAACCATTTCTCTAGTTTAATAGGACACTAAATAAGAATATTATTATTCCCAATTTACTTTCAGTTGAACTTTTTATGTTTAATATAGTTCTTGAATGCATACAATATTGAAAATTCTACAACTAAAATAATAAGATTTGCTGCCAGTATAATTAATACTTGTTTCCATAATTCCAACGTTGTAAATGATAATGCATAAAAATAACATAATATTGAAACAACAAATATATTTAAATATAAAATATTTTGCTTCTTTATACATTTGCCTTTATTCATCTAATTCACCTTCTTCACAAAAATTTACTTTTACATCACATAATTAAGAATATTATTTGCTCTTATATATTCACCTATCCCTCATTTCATCTATAATTAATTACCTCACTTCCCAACAAATTTTATTTAATATAATTAGAACGTATTAAATTACAAATGTATTATTTATTTTATTATACAATATATTATTGTATAAACTTGCTATCAATCATCAAAATACAATACTTCTTAAATATCCATGCCCTATTTGCTTAATTAGAGCCAGGTTAAAAGTTTATGGTGAACTGTCAATAATATATGATGGCAGGCTACCTGAGTAAAATGTTTATAAAAATAACGCCTTTTTTCTTAGGCGTTACTGACATACTCATTTTTAAATCACCTGGGTAAATTAGCCAAATCTTTCAGAGACAGCTTAGTGATGATTTCATACCCTTTACCTCGTCCCAATGGCTTTATAATTACTGTCCCCATATCTGTAATTTGACCCAAACCGATTCCCTGTGGAAAACTGTGGGAAATAATAACCTTATTGCTTCCTTGAGGAGGGATGACTTCTAATTGTAATTGAAAATAATCTAATATTCTTTTCTGTTCTGCAGTGAGCAAATTTCCACTTAACCTATAGATTTGAAAAAGAAATGGATCAATTTGTATATTGTCTCTTCCAAAAGCTAACCGACCCGTTTCTATGGCTCTGCAAAAGGGGCTAGTCAGAACAGGGTAACTAACAGGAATACCCAGAATGCGAAATAGTTGTCCATAATAAATCGCTTGTCTTCTTCCAGCTTCGGAAAGATTTCTTTGGGTATTACAGTAATAAAAATTCAAATTAGGCTGGTCCTCTCCAACTGTCGCTTCCCCATGCTTAGCATATAATATATATCCTCCACTCCTAAGTAAATTTAATAATGAACTATTCAAAGTAACTTCTCCTTCTACATATAACTTCTATATTGTTACTAATATATGATATTTGCTTTAAATTGTTCAAATTTATATATCTAGTATTTCAATAGTTAAATTTAGCCCATTTCTATATTCACCAATACATATTTAGAAACATATACTAAATCAATGAGTATTTATAATTTATCTCAATTTACCCCAACAGAAATAAACATTAGGTCTTTAAACATCACACAAAAAATCAGCTATACAAACTAAAAATTACTGCTATTATTGAAGCTATGCTATATGACAAAATTATCTCGACGTAGCTCATAAGAAAAACTTCAGCTAACGTAGATGATACTATTACAATTTCATGTAGTGATCGGGCTTTATTTCATAAAAACCACCTAGAAGTGGTAATACTAGCAAACATGTCACCAGTGGCAAAGTAGTAAAACTATGGCAATTAATTATTACACCCTACACACATTACCTTTGCTTAGGCTTTTTCTTAATGCACACGAGTTTCTGGACATCCATCAGTTCATTATCATTTTCTACCCTGTAATGTATCCAACCACCATCACCACATGGATAACGATTTTCCCATAGTTTTTTTGTTTTAGGAATCATTTTATCCAACTCTTTATATAGCTTTTTTAATTCATTTTTGCCTATTGTTATTGTGACTGTAAATGAACCTCTTTCAAAAAATACATAACACAATAATTTATTTTTATGGCTATATTTATACCCCCACCCATAGTTGTTGCCAAATGGAAATTTTAATTCACGAATTAAATCATAACTATCATGTAAAAATGTTTCAAGTTTTGATAGCCTGTTATAAGCTTCTTTCCCTAGAAAATCACCTATTTCTAAAGACGTAGGAATTACATTCTTATCCATAAACCTTTCAACTGTACTCGTATACATAATTAGCACTCCTTTGTTACAAGTATTCATAGTTCATAAATTCAATTTCAATAAGATATCATTATACTCCATTTTACCCAAATTATATTATTTTCTAAAGTCATTTCTATAATCAAATAATTTAAATATTTCATATTATTAACTTATAAATTTCTATCTATACATTATAGTAACATATTAAATATGACACCTGTATGTCATAACAACTTACAACTGCAAATTTATTCTATTATACAACATATTATTATAGAAGCTTGCTATCAATCAAAAAATATAACATTTCTTAAAATATTTCATGCCTTATTTGGTTAACTAGAACCAATTATTTATCGGTATTAGAACATATGTTTGTTAAAATAATATTTAATACTATAAAGCCATTGACCAAAGGGGTGCGTTTATGTTAAACAGAAAGGGATCTAATCAATTAAAGATTTATAACTTTATAAAATTGTATATTAACCAAAAAGAATATTCTCCATCCATAAGAGAAATATGTAAAGCTGTAGGATTAAATTCTATATCAATTTTAGTATTATTCCAGCAGAAATTTTATTCTAGGGTCATCTTTTACAAAATCAAGTTTTTTGTCTTTTTTAATTCTCATTTTTGCTAACCTTTCATATTTATCTTTGTTCCAACTATTGGCCGATTTCCATTTTCTATGCTTATATAGCTTTGACTTCATATTATCCATACTGTCTGCTTCGTTTACCATATTTATAATCGTCTCTATAGTTTTTTCTTTATCTTGTTTTTCCACTGCTAAATATAAATCTAATTCATCTTTCTGATACAATCCTAAATCAAACACCTCAACTACACTTTTTGCACGCTCTGTGTATTCTTCTGCCTCAGTAAATTTATTTTCTTTTAATAGCATCTTTATTATAAAAGATAAAGCTACCAATGCTTCATGTGCATCTCTAAATAGTATGTATTCACAAACGTTGTAAGCCTCATCAAATTTCCCGTTACTTTCAAGTAGTAGTACCTGTTGAATTTTTTTCTCCGTGTCTAGATCCATATCTGGAACTTTTTCTAATATTTCTTGAGCTTTTTCATAATCTTTTTTCTCTCTATATATTGCAGATAGTGATATCTTCGCCATAGAAGCTGTCTTTTCATTGCTACTTGCTGCTGCAAGTTCAATCCAAGCAATAATTTTCTCCTCATATTTATCCTTTTCTTCCATTGGGTGTGTAACTAAAAATAACCTTAATATTGATGATATTCTGAGTATTAATTCATCACTGATTGAATACTGTTTGATTAAATCACTGCCTCTTTCAAAAGCCTTTTTAAAACCCTCTCTTGATGCTATTTCACTAACTTCTTTCCCAAATTTATTAACCTCTGTCTCTGTTAATTTTTCATTAAATGCTAATAGAGTATTAACATCAATTTTCAAAACACGTGCGAGAGGTGATAGTAACGTTATATCTGGATATGATATTCCATTTTCCCACTTGTTCACTGCCGGTGCACTAATATTTAAATAATTAGCAACTTGTTCTTGAGTAAGATTTTCTTTTTTTCTACAATTTCTAATAACTTCACTTATTCTCATAAAATAAACTCCTTCACTTATCTATACATTTAGTTAACTTCAACCCCTGTTAATTAAATCATATCAAAGCTACATAGTTTAAACAATTGAAGCATTTTCATTTTTTGTTCACAAAAATTAACTATTGGTTAACTTAGTTTTCTTGATAAAATATTCAGAATCTTACTTATGATACAGTATTTTCACTTATAAATATAGCCCTACCAAAGTTATCCCAATGATTAAGGCTAAAAAAGAAGAATTAATTATAAAATTGGAATAATAAAATTAATCCTGATGCTAATAGACGAATCACCACGAGCCACTCTGGACTAAAATCTTTTTCCTGAAACAAGTATTGTGCAGCAGTACCTGATATTACCCATAACATGGCACCTATGATTACAAGCATTATTCCTTTTATTCTCGATTGAAACTTTCACTAAACTCTCACTCACTTTCTTTGCAATTATTCTGAATAAACTACAAATTATTGCAAACATATTGATTTATTTAAACAGGTATGTGACAATTTTATTACTATTTTCAATTTAAAATATATAAAAAAAATCTTTTCTTTGTGGGATGAAAAACTCTATGGATATGAATTAAAAATAATAAATTACCTAGGGATTCTTTGTTTAAATATAATTAGAGATAGGTATCCTTAACACTACATTATTCAGTTATCAAAGGCTATCGTTCGTGTTTAAAGTATCAAAAGTTGTGTCGCAAATATTTCATTCTCAGGATATTTGAAATGCAATGTAAAAACACCACAAAATTCAAATGAATAATGTGGCGTTCTAAAAAATTATTAATTTTTTTAATTATTATTTAAACCATCTAATTATTATTTTGTTTTAACTGTAATACTCTTATCCTTCATAATTGTTAAATTGGAACCGTCATATGTTCCTATCTTAATATTTCTAGATTTTCCAATTTTATATATACATATTGGCTGAGTGTCATTCCTATATTTGTTATATAGATTCTTAGCAATATCATCAGTAGCTTCCTTTATTTCGTTACCATCAACAGCCAAATATGTTGGTATATTAATTACATTTCTTAGACTCTCTTTACCATTGTATTGCATAGCTTCCTTTATAACTAAATAATCACCTTCAATAAAGTAATCCTTTATCTTAAGACTTATATCCCCATTTATAGGTAATACTAGTGGTTTAGCTGCTGTACTAACATCTAATTTTACAGAAGGAAGCTTTTTTTGTTCTTGATTAGTTGCGATATATACTGGTATGACTGTTATGCTATTTGAGTTTCCTGTATTAATAAACCTTGTTGACCATCTACTTAAATTTGCTGAATTATCATTTCCGCTTCCATTCCATAACAAGCCACACCCTTTATCATCAAATGCTATAAAATCCACATATTGTTTTTTCTCAACATATTTATTAATATCTCCTGTACCCTTTATGACTACTGTTAAAGGTGAGACTATAACAGTATCTACTTTGCCTTGTATACCATTAATCCCAATTTTTTTATTAACACTACATTTAACTGTATTTTTTACTAACTTGCTTTTATCAACAAAGAAGCTGGCTCCCCAGTTTCCTTTTTTGCCATAAAGTTCACTTACATCCATATCTATATTCATCTTATCCTTTTTCTCATATTGGGACCAGTGAATTTTCTGAAGTACTTTAACAGTATTATTATCAATAAACTCCCATGAGGCTCCACTGCCTATATCTAATCTTTCGCCATTTACCTTCAATGATGTAGGTATCATAAGAGCATCTACATAGTCATCTTTAATTTCCTTATTGTTATTTTTCACAATAAAGTTTAAGAAAAGCTCATTATCATCTGCTACTGCACTTTCAAAAGTTACATCTATACCTTGATCAGATTTTGTTTTGCCAATAACATCAATGTAATCTTTGTAATGTTTGTTTACACTAATTAAGTTCTTATTTAATAAATCCCCAATCACTGGTATTCCATTTGCTAATGCTGGATTAACTGATATTATGGAAGAACAAATAATAAAAGTTAAAGTAGCTGCAATTATTGCCTTCTTTTTACCGCTTAATTTTTTCTTAGTTATAGTCTTTCTTAAATTAAGTTTAATTCTAGCTTTATCTTCCTTACTTACACAAGCTTCTTCAAATTCTTTTTCATCTATATCAATATCATTTAGAATTTCATAAATGTCCTTCATGCTAAACTACCTCCAAATTTGATTTTATCAATTTCTTTCTAAGTTTTCGCTTTTCTCTGTATATTCGATTGTCTACAGCTGCTTTGGTTATATTCAATTTTTCAGCTATCTCTGTGGACTTGTACCCTAAAATAAACCTTAGAACAAAAATTTTTCTATCCACTGGCTCCAAATCATCTATTAATCTCATTATTTCATTTTTATTTTCTAAAATAACCAGCTCATCTTCAGCAGAAGTCTCACCTAAAATCTCAATGGTGTCTAAAACAACCTCTGCACCCTTAATCTTTGTCCTATAATAATCAATAGCTTTAAACTTTGATATGGCAAAAATCCATTTCTTAAAATCTTCTACTTTTCCTTTAAATTTGTCAGCATTGTTCCACACAGAAAGAAAAACATCATTAATACATTCTTCTATAAGTCCTGAATCATTGAATTGCATCAAAATCTTGCGTACTGTGCCTTTAACCAATGGAAGATGTTGGTCTACAATATAATCTAAGGCTTTCTCATCACCTTTTTTTAGTTTTTCAATATAGTTTGTTTCATTTATTTTCATATTAATTCTCCCTATAAACAGGTATTTTGTAAAAGCTCTTACACTCTATATAACGTTAATAATAAAAAATATTCTCATGTTTTTTATTATTTATTAAAAGTTTTTATATCATTATTGCAATTTTTCAATATTTTTTACCAACTTGGATGCTACTTTCGTAGCAATAACATTTCTATTATTCAATTATGATCGTATCATGAATGAAAAAATGCTCCTATGGAATCATTCTAGGGTAAAATGGAATGTGAATGGCTTTATGGAAATCACTTTAAAACACGTGAAGAAGCTCGTGCTGCCGTATTTGAATATGTTGAGATATTTTATAATAAACATTCTAATGGCTATGTAACACCTGAAAAATATTATAACAATTCAAATAAAAAAATCAAAAACAGCATAAAAATTAAAAAATTATGATAATCTAAGAAATAAAGAGATATTACAAGTTTAAGATGTCCATTTTATTGTAGAAAGGCCATCTTGATAAAATGCATCTCATAAACTTGTTTATAATAACACATAACCTAATATCTAAAAGATAAAAAAAGATTATGGTTATTGTATTTTAGCACTTGGATATAAAATTTTACAGTCTATATTTTACATTATCCTTATATATTTTTAAAAATCAAAAAAGTTTCAAATTTGATTTGAATAATTTATATTTTTATAGTATACTATTTAAGTTGTTGAAAATTGGTAAGGATGTAAAGTTAATGAAAGAAGCATTAGAAAAAGTAAGAAACAAATTATATACTATGTTAGATTCTGGTGAATTTACTGATGAAGAAATATTATCTGTAAGTCAAGAACTGGACAAACTTATCGTATCTTATTATAAACTTGCCTCATTAAACCTTCCTGAAAAACACCCGAAACTTTAGGTAAATAAAACTTAATTTTCTTAAGTTTTATTTTTTTTTTGCAAAATTGTAAATTATAGAAGGATAATTCAATATTTTGTAGAACTTATAAATTAATACTTATTAGTTAGGAGGATATAAAAAATGAAAAATTTAAAAAAATGTATTTTAAAGAAAAGTATGAAAGTGGTAAGTTCATTATCTTTACGTGTTGCAGAATCAGTTTTAGCTACGACATGTGCGGCTTGTGGACACCAACCCAAATGTCCTGACGAACTTTTGAAGTAATGACCTATATTTTTTATAAATGCTGTAGTTAAAACTTTGCGAGAAATGCTAGTTTTTAATCTACAGTATTTATAAAAACTACAGAATCAAGGGAGGAGTTATATGGAAAATGCTATGGCAAAGGTAGTTGCAAATATTATAGAGATGTTCCTTCTTTTAGGAATTTTTGAAGCATTGTGTAATAAGAAAAAGTTTATAATACAGAATAAAACTAAAGCGGTTGTATTTTTTATATTATTTATTTTTACAACCTGTTGGAGTACATCACATATAGTTCTAGTTAATCATACATTCTTTCTTGTAGTAGTTGACATATTATTACTTGTATGTATTACCAAAATAAGAGCTTTTGATTCTGTAGTTATAGTTTCACTATTTTTTACAATAACTATAGGTACAGAAATTTTTAGTGAAACCATTGAAATGTTTATATTTAACATAAACCTAAATCAAATTATTTCAACTACTGCGTATTTTTGGATTCTTTTGATATTTTCTAAAATATTGCAGATATTTATTGTAGCAATGATTTTTAAATTCAACTCATATTTTATTAAACTTAAATTATTCGAAAAGGAAGGACATGTTTTTTCTTATTTGATAATTGAAATAGCTGTAGCTAGTTTATTTGTATATAGTGTAAATTTTAGTATTATTAACATAAAAAATATACAAACTTATAATATCTTAATTTTCACCGTATACTTCATATTTTTAATTTTAAAATTCAAAAACTTAAAAGAAAAGCAAACTCTCATAAATATAAATGCTAAGTATAAAGTTCAAGAAAGCCAAATTAAACAAATGGAAGAAATAATTAGTATAATAAGGCAGGAAAAACATGACTTTGCCAATCACATAAATGTTATACAGGGGTTATGCCTGTTAAACAAGCCTAATACTGTTGAAAAAATAAACGACTATGTGTTGAAAATTTCAGATACCATACAGTCTTCTTTTAAATACTTGGATACAGGAAATGATTACATAGATGGATTATTGTCCATTAAAAACAACTATGCCATAAAAAATAATATAGAATTTGATGTAATGATTGATGAGCCCTTTGATTTGATAAAAATCAGGCAAGATGAATTAATAAGCATTATAAGTAATTTAGTAGACAACGCTTTTGAAGCATTCCAATCTAAAGCATATACCGATTATAAAGAAATAGCTGTCAGCACTTTTAGAGAACATGAATATTTTTGTATTGAAGTAGCTGATAATGGAGATGTCATTCCAGAAAACATGAGAAAAAAGATTTTTGATAAGGGCTTTTCTACGAAAACCAGCAAAAAAAGTGACCATGGCTTTGGACTATATATTATCAAACAGCTAGTTGAAAAAAATAATGGGAATATATATGTGGAAAGCAGTGCAGAAAACACTAAATTTTTAATAAAATTTAAGATAGAAGGATAAATAAATGGATGAACTTATAGGATCTATAGTAAAGAAAGTTTCTGAAACGAACCCACAATTTTCTGATTTGGAACTAAAAAAGATGGAATATGGATTGCTTTGTATTTTTGATGAAATAACAAAAATTATTCCGTATTTTATTATATTCTGGCTACTTTCACTTCAAAAATACTATATAGTTATTCTCATATTTTTCTGTCCCATTAGATTATTTTCAGGTGGATATCATGCAAAAACTTACTGGGGATGTTTCTTTATTAGCTTTATTATATTTTTAGGAATGATTATTATAGGTAAGTATATTTCATTTAATAGTATTATCTTAATACCATTATTAATTATTTCATTTATACTTGTTTGCATTTTTGCTCCAGTAGACAACGTTAATAAAAGAATAAAAAGTAAGGAACGAAGAAGGAAGCTTAAATACATTTCTATAATAATTACTTTTTTATTAATTGTATTATGCTACTTCATACCACATAGATTCTTAAATACTGCTGTAATATCAATTTTAGGTGCAGTAATAATGATGATGATTGGTAAAATAAATAACGACAATATTCCTAGTAATTAGCGAGCATATAAGAACAGTTTGAACATAGGCTACCACTTTTTAAGTGTTACTTTAAATAGAGAGATAACAGATACACTTCCTTAGAATTATATCTGCTATCTCCACATAACGCTTGTATGTAAATCTGAAAATAAAATTGATTTATCCAGGTTAGGGTTTCTATCAAAATACATATCAGTCCATTTCCATATAACACTTTTATAATCAAACAATATATCACTTTTAGCATCTCCATACTCTTTTGCAAGAAATTCTATGCTAGGAATTGAACTTTGCAATCTGTTATCTAAGTCATGAAACATATCAATAATGGCTTCAGCAGATATATCCATATAAGTCTCAATGTTTTGGGGTGTAGCCACAAGAAAAAGTCCTCTTTTACTAAGGTGAGGGTTCATTTTGTTTTCTATCATCTTAATCCATAGATACTCTGGTTTAAATCTATTTAAAGAATTTGACTCTTTTATATAGCCTGGCAGCTTAAGCAAATCACGCTCTCTGATAAACTCGTCCATTATTTTCTTTGCATTTCCACGATAATCAAGTAAGCGATAATAGGGTTCACTTCCTACTGCTTTTAATTTTTCCGTTAACACATCCATCTGTTCAACATTGCCTCTTAATAGAAATACTGAATCATCTTTTGGAATATTGTTTCTTGAAACTGCTTCCGAAAGAGCAAATAAATAATCAAAATAACCTTTTCTATGAACAAATCTATCATGAAATTCTCTATCTCCAAACCATGAAAAATTTACTTTTGTCACTCCGATGTTTTTCAAATTTTCTACCCACTCCTCAAGCTCAATGCCTTCTCTCATCTTTGTCCCATTTAAATTTACAAAACCTGCATATGGGTCAGATAACTGTTGATTAACTTTAATCTGTTCTGATAAGTTCCCATACTCCGCACAGTTATATACACATAATTGTGGTTGAAATCCATACTTCTCATCAATTCCTTTGAATTTCAGTGCTAATTTTTTTAAATGCTCAAAATCAATTTTAGAAATTTTATTATCACCAGAGCAGAGTAAACAATGGCTACACTTACAGTGACAATCAGCCATGTACCCATTAATAGTAAAATGGTCATCCTGTAATTTTATATACAAATCAATTTCCCCCCAGCATTAAATAAATTAATTGTTTATTAATAAAGTTACAATATTTCCCGATCATATAAAGTATAAAATATAGCTGGTGCAGTAATGTTTTCGGTTTTAATCATCACATACCCTAAATATGCTATCAAACAAATTTGTAAATATCCTCTAAACATAAATGCAACAAATCTTAACCTACTTATAGTATCTATATATTTTTGTTGCTTTTTAAGTAATAGCTTATATTTACTTTTTCTTTTTTTAGTGCTGGCACCATTTTATTTTCCTCTATTTCACAGAAGCTTTTAATTTGATAAATACATGTTTTAACTTTAAATATAAGTATATATTGTGGCAATAGGTCCATCCATATAACCATAGGCAAAGTAGAAATGAAAAAAGTAGTATTGTCTTTTTAGTTGATGAATAACACAAGAATATTATGTCTTAATCTATTATATATTAATTGTTTCCTTAACACATCTTAAAAACGAAAGATATATGAATAGCACAAGAAATATTGCGTAATCTGCAAATATAATTTTATTCATTTGTATTCTTGTCCCCAATATACCTGCAAATATCATACCTATTGGCATTAAAGCAGAAGATAGTGCATTTTCAAATGCAAATACTTTTGACCTCATATCTGAGGGTACGAAATTTTGCATACTTGTTTGCAATAAGGAACCCATTACTGCCAGACATAGGCCATCAATAAAAAACATTACAGCGATAAAATAAAAATAAAGCGTACCTATCGCAAATTTACACTATATAAACATAATTTTTGCACTATAAATGTATCTATTTATCTTTATATCTGAATATGGAAAGATAATTTTAAAAAATAACTAAAAGCATTGTACATCAGCATCAATTATACAGTGTTTTAGTAAATTATTTAAGTTTAGCAACTGTTTCAATAGTATCATAAGCAGAGAGCGTACCTAGGTTTGTGTAAATCAGTGGGTACGTTCTCTTTTTTTATCTATAAGTAATATCACTTGATATAAAAGGTCTAATTAAACAACACTATTTTGTATTATTTTTCAAATACATGATTTTCATTAAAGTGAAGCTTTCATACTACAGGTCAATGCTACTAAATTTTTAGCTAATTTGTTCTACTTACCAGCAGCAGCAGAAACCATTGCTTTTACATTTTCAACTTTTGCATTTGGAGGTATAGAGCATCCAGATGAAAGAATGAATCCATTTCCCATGTCTTTTATCAATTGAGTACTATAATTATATACTTCATCAGGAGTTCCTAAAACAAGTTTTGCAGCTTGGACATCTCCTTTAATACATATACTACCTCCTAACTTTTTCTTAATTTTATAAATATCAGTTGTACCATCCGTTTCAAAAACACAAGTACCTTTTGGAAAATCTTTAAAATAATCAAGCCCTCGTTCCCAGTTTGCATCAGCATGAAAATTAGCAGTTACTCCTGTCTCAATTATAGCATCGGTTATTTTTTTCAAATATTTCCATATAAACTTTTCCCATAGCTCAGTGCTGTAAAAATCAGGGCACCCACGTCCCATAGCTATAAATACACTTATAGGATCAACCGTTTTTTTAATAGCTTGCTTCATTTCTTTAATATTAGCATCAGCAATAATATCCATTACAGCCTGTATTTTTTCAGGCATTCTTCTCATATCCATCATAAATTTACTTAAAGTACGACCCCCACTCAAGTAATCAATAGGATGTGATATTGTTACGTTATTATAAATTGGATATCCCTCATCTCTCATGTTCTTATTCCACTTTGGCCCATTAGTTACTATTTCACAAAATACTGATGAGTCTACATTTATCCTTGCAGCAAAATAATCCTTTTTAAAATCTTCAAAGCCTTTGCTCAATATAGTATCATAATCATCTGTTGTCATTATTTGACGCTCATCAATCTGCCAAAGCATATCATCTATAAGTTCCCGACCGGGAAGTTTTAAGTTAGAAAAAAATATTGATCCCATAAGTGGTGCAGGTGCAAAAGCACAAGGTACCGCATCAACATTACCAATTTGTTTTGATCCATCGAGAATAACTTTATTTGAAATGTCCAAATCTAAAGCAAAATCAGATAATTTAACACCGGTTGCCTTAGCAAAAAAAGAATCTCCAAATGGAATAACAGGTGTTCTATCTGTTTTTTCCAGTTTAATTGCCTTTTTTATTCTGCTTAAACGTTCATTGTACAATTCCTTTACAGTATTCATAACATTTCCTCCTTTAATAAGAATTACATTTATGTTAACTTATGTTAATATTAGCTTATCATATATATTTTTACAGTTCATCCTACATGATGACTAAATTTTATATGTCTATTTATACAATATTAATATTTTTATACTCAAAAAAATCTTCCTGTAGATAAACCTACGGGAAGATTAATATTCTTCTACTTCTTATCTTTCAGGTAATGCCTGCTGGAATTGGCACCGTTGGGTTACATCCAAGTTGCTAAGCTTCATAAATCCAGTGCCTCAACCATTCTTGATAAGAACTTAATATTTAATTTAATAAATTGTAGAAAATCACTAATTATTTGCCAACACATTTTAATCAATCTAACTTATAAAAATAAAACATTCAACACACTTGCTTTACAACAATTTTTCAACCTGCACATCATAACTTTCATCAGGAGATGTCACAGTTGCCTTTTGACCTACTTTTAGTTTATAAAGTGCCTTTCCTAAAGGAGATTCTACTTATATTCATATTTTTAACATCTGCTTCTACTGTACTAACTAAGGTAACTTCTTCGATTTCATCTACGTCACAAAATCTTAATCTTACAAATTAATATTTTACAGCTTGTTTATAAAATCTATTAGTTTCTCATAGCTAATCTCTGCTATCACATAACCGCAGCAACCACTTTATAAGAAATGTCTCAAGAAGAGTGGATCACTTCAAAGAAATTATTTATAAAAAATCAATATTAGAACAAACTCAATAAAAGATGAAGCCTAGCAGGAAGATTAAGCCTACTAAGGCTTAATCTTATTTACATCTCATGTTAAGGTTCAACCTGTGTAAAATAGCCATTCGTTGTTTTTATTATAATCCTAAAAGTACTGGTAATAAATAGCTTGCATAAAGTTTTTCCAGCCGTTTTCTACTTTTTAAAATAATAATAAAACCTGTACTCTAAATTAAGGCACAGGTTTTATTATTATTTGTCAATATATGGATTTATTAATAAAATGATAGTATTAAATAGGAATTTATTCAATAGGTAATAGCATATAATTATATATAGAACTTAGATCAACCCTCAGTTAGGCATATTTTTCTCGATATAATTTAATTATTTTTAAAATTTCAATAAATTCATAAATTATTATTTTTAATTTTGCCATAATTATGGTTTACTGTGATATAATATATTTAATAGCAGCAAATCATGTTATGTAATTTACCTTCTCCCGTAATTGCTATATGAGTGGATTGCAGGTATAATGGGTTGACACAATGGGAGGAGGTAATATGAATGAGCTTTTTCTTTTTGTGCATTATAGTGCTTTCCATAACTGAAGTATCAAGTCTATGTATTTTATCAGTATTTTGTTATAAGCAAGATAAAATTAAAATGTTTTTTGAAAGCAAGACAAGTGTTTCAAAAGATAAAGTTTTAAATGATGTTAGGGTCGATGTAGATAAACCTAAAAAAGAAAATAGCAAGTAACTTCGGCTAAAAGCTACTTGCTCATATAAGTTTTATATTATAAACTGGACAAAAAATACACTATATAAGTAAAATTTATGTTATACTTTTACTATTTTTATGATAGTGCTTTAGGGAATAGATGTATGTTATCATAATAAAATCATGAAACAAATTATGGATATTTTAAAGTAACATTTCAAATTATGTTGATTAAAAAAGAAATGCTATTAGAATTTCTTTTTTTATTTTCTGAGGTATACGTATCATATAAAAGGTCAATAGGAACTTCCTTTATATAAGCTATTTTAAATAAGTGTTGGTATTAAACAGCAATAAAAGCAAAAAATCCAATGTTGCACATGCCTATACAAAAATAATAGATTTAAAAGAAACAAAACCTATATTTGTATAATTATATAAATAATCTTTAAATTGGTAATTTAATTAAAGTATAGGTTAACTATAATATACTACATTATTATGATATTTTAAAAGAACTTATTGTTAGAAGCGTGTTAGTTGTTATATTAAATGATGCGATTATATTTTATATAATTGCTAAGCGTTCTCAAAAAATAACATTGCCTATAGCATTGGTAATCATAGCAGTCACATGTATTGCATTAGTAATTAATATTTGGTATTGTCTACATCGAAATGGGATAATATAAATATATTTATAGATTAATCGTATATTACATTTTTCCCTTCATCACTTAACTTTTTTAAAGATGAAAGCATTTGATTTATTTCTTCATCAGAATGTCTTTTCCATGAACCTAATTCTGCTATTATTTTCAAAGGAGATTTAGACCTATAAGAACGTGTTGGATTTCCGGGAAATCTTTTGTCAGTTAAGTTCGGATCATTTTCAAATTCACCTAATGGTTCTACAATATAAATTCTCTCTTTTGATTTAGATGTGGCTAATTCGGCACCCCATTTTGCAGCATTTAATGTTGCAGTAAAGTAAATGTAGTTAGATTTTTTATTTTGGTAATTTGATAAGTGTTGTGGTTCTAATAAATCTCCAGTTTTTAGTTCTGCTTTAGTACCATGAAAAAAGGGACCATTATCTAAAACATCTTTTTTGTCATTCATGCTAATACACTCCTTTTATATTTTTAAATTTGTGTATAATATTATACTATCCAAATCACAAAGAATCGATGAACAATAAATTACTCTTGCATCACAAGATAATAATTATCCAAATTAAAGTTATATATGTAGCTCTTATAGGTTTTTTATATGGTATAGTAATTGGATTCCTACCTATTTTTCTAAACGTCCAGTGACTTCTTCCACTCTTAAAAGGTTTACCTACATAACCATAACTCTCTAATACCTTTTTCTTATAATTTGAATGAACAAATTGAAATAGTAATCTTTTGAAATTATAATTATATTGGTATTTATATATGTGATGTAACCACCATTTCCAGATTATCTATATTAAATCCACGCTAAGGCATAAATTTGTTAAGGAACATAGTTTCTACCCACATTAAGCCAATCATATCGAATAACAAAGTTTTATAAAAGTTATTTCAGATCAGTTTTAAAACTTTGATTTTAGTACTAGTTTTAAGACTAAAATCTAGCTATAGATCGACTATTTTAAAGGCTTAAAAAAAGTACCATGAACTTTCGTTATGTAAGCGATAAACTACCCAGTGTATAAGCATAAAAAATAAACGACCATTCATTAAAATGGTCGTAATTTATTATGCTTTCTTTTTGCATGAAGATTGAACCCATTGGTCCCAGGGCAGGTATTCATCCAGGAATTCTGGATGTGCTTCAAATTGAACGCCTGGTAAATTTTTAAACAAAAACTTGAGATAACTATAGGGCTCAAGGCCGTTAGCTTTAGCCGTTTCAATTATACTATAAACTGCTGCACTGGATTCAGCTCCCCTTGGACTTCCACTGAAAAGCCAGTTTTTTCTTCCTATCGTAAATGGTCTTATGCTATTTTCTGATAGGTTGTTTGAAATGGCACAATTTCCATCCATAAGATAGTTCATAAATCCTTCTTTATTCTTTACTGCATAATCTACTGCCTTACCGAGCCTTGATTTTGGAAGACAACTGTGTTTTATAGAATTAGCCCAGCTCCAAAAGGCCTCAAGAATCGGTTTTTCCGTTTCAAGACGCTTCGTTTTTCGCTTATCAGGTGTAAGATTCACAAGTAGTTTTTCTTCTGAAAAGAGTTTATTGCAAAAGTCAATTCCTATTGCCGGAAGTGTAGCTTCTGGACTTTTTATGTCTTTCGGAAGTGCTTCAACAAAATACCTTCTAAGATGTGTCCAGCACAGACATCTTGTTATTCCAGGTACTTTATTGTATCCACTATAGCAGTCAGTATGAAGATATCCTTTAAAACCTTTCAAAAATTTTTGTGGACAATTTCCACTTCTTGAAGGCTCGTAATCAAATAACCTTATCGGTGTCTGGCTTCCTGCATACGTACTGTATACCCACATATAGGATTCAGATGTGTTTTTCCTTCCAGGCTCCATAAGTACCTGTACAGGTGTCTCATCTGCATGCAAATATTTTTCTTCAATAAGTTTCTGGTGCATTAATTTTGTAAGTGGTATCAGCCAATCTCTAGCTGCAACCATAATCCAGTTACTCATTGTTGCACGGCTTAGCTTTACCCCCAGTGACTCCCATTCTTTCTCCTGACGGTATAGAGGAAGGGCATCTACAAACTTCTCATACATGATATGGGCAACTGTAGATGGTGAAGCCATTGAATGCTGTACTACAGGATACGGCATTGGTGATTTCTCTATATAAGGCAATCCTTCTTTTCTGCATTTCCTGCATTCGTAAGATTCCCGGTAATAGTCAATAACACGAACTTTTGCTGGAATAAATTCTAATTCCGTGCGGATAAGTTCTCTGCCAATGCTTACTAGAGATGTTCCACATTTTTCACAGAAACGTTCGTCTTCTTCAAGGCCACAAATTACTGTATCATGGGGAATATCTTTTAGAAGTTCTGCCCGTTGTCCATTGAATTTCTTACGTCGGTAGTTTGCTACTTCTTGTAATGTTGGTTCCGGCGCAGACGGCTTGCTTTCTGTTTCTACTTCATTAAAAAGGTTTATCTGGCCTGCAATTACAGATGTTTTTTCACTGCTCCTGCCAAATAACTTATGTGTTAAAAATTCAACTGTCTCATGGAGGGTTTTATTCTCTTTCTCCAGCTGTATTATGCGATTTTTAAGTTCTAGAATTTCATTTTTGGTATACATAATTGAGACAGTTCCTTTACTATTTTTTATATCTATTATTATACCATAAATTTCTATAAAACCGCATGATTTCAGATTTCTCTGACACTAGAGGGCATTTTGTACATCTACCTTTTTTACAGCCTTCGGCTGATTCAATGACAGTCCTTCCATGAGCCACCGAAATTCTCGAGGAGTTATGCATTTTACTGCCTGTGCATCCTGCGGCCATTGAAAACGTCCATTTTCTAATCTTTTATAAAGAAGTACAAAGCCATCTCCCTCCCAATATAATGCCTTCATCCTGTCTCTTTTCCGGCCACAGAACAAAAATAAGCTATTTTGGAATGGATTCAGCTCAAAATTCTGCTGTACAATTGCAGCAAGTCCATCAATGGATTTTCTCATATCTGTATATCCAGTTGCAATATATACCTTCTCTGCTTTTGAAATATCACCCAACATTTCTGAGC
>NZ_LROR01000030.1:0-3767 GCF_001675205.1 Clostridium coskatii
CATAGGATTTTATCAATTTGTTCTTCAGTATAATCAGCAATTTGGTCTGCTGCAATTTTTCCTAAACGTGCAAGATCTCTTGCTTCTTGTATAGAACGTAAGTCTTTATCAAAATTTTCCAATTGTGTTCCCTCCATTGTTTATTATTTATATATTTTAATTTTTATAGCTGGCTAATTATGCCCATAATATTTTTTGAACTCTATAAGCAGTAACTTCTTGTCTGCTTTAGAAATGGATCTTCCTTTGATACCAAAGTTCTTATATTTACGAGCGAGATTTCGAAGCTCTATTACCTTAAACTTACTCAAAATCTCAATAGCTTTTTCTAAACCATAGTCAAGCACCATCTTATCTACGGCTTTCCTATTTAGTTTAGTTAAATCCATTTTCAAAGGATCAGTTATTTTTTCTGGCAAAAGCTCCTCATTCTCTGAATTTTCTACTGTTGAATTCTCTTCTTTAGAGTCTTCCACTGCTGGATCTTCCACTGTTGAATTCTCTTCTATTGAGTCCTCTACTATTGAATCTTCTATTTTAACAGGAACCTCTACAGTATCTTCTTCAATTACTTCAACTGTTGTTTCATCTTCTGGTTGGTTTTTCGCTGGAGCGACAGTTGGAATATTTCTATCTTTCAGTGGTACTGCTGATACAATTATATTATCTAATTCCTCATGTGGACGGGGAATCACATGTTGTGAAACAAGCAATGTGTCATTTATGTTTCTAACTGCCGCTCCACCAGCGTCTACAGCTGCCTTCACAGCACCCACATCACCAGTTACAGCAATCGAAACAAGTCCCCCTCCTACATATGTCTTTTCTAAGAGATTCACATCTGCTGCCTTGAGCATAGCATCTGCGCTCTCAATAGCTGCAATAAGTCCTATTGTTTCGATTAACCCAAGTGCCTGCATTGTTTAACCCTCCTAAACTTTGGTCAAGCATTCCAAATTCTAATATGTAGCATAGAATGCTTTCATCTTGTCAGGTGAACCAAATGCTATCTTAGCTCCCTTAGGGAAGAATACTGAATCACCAGGATGTGCAGTATAAACTTTATTATCCACTGTTACTGTCAATGTACCCTCTATAACATAGTAAAGTTCTTGACATTCTGTTTCCCAATCAAATTTGCAATCTTCAATTGTAATAAATCCCGCATTCATTGAGGAACCATCATCTGCATTGATTATTTCCTGATAAAATACTTTATCATCAGGATTTCCTGTATCTAGTGCTTCATACTTTACTGAACTACCACGAACGATCTTCAAACCGATAGCGTCAGTCTCAGCAAGATAAGGCTTCTTATTGGTAATCAAATCAATCACTCCATTCAAAAGTCCTTTCTCCATCATTACCTTGAATACTTTATAAATTACTTCACTATCAATTCCATTTTCAAAAACTTTTTCAAGTTCAGAAGCTTTTGTTTCACAAGAACCTTTTACTTCACAAGGAACTTCTACTTCACAAGATTTCTTTACTTCAGGAACTGGAGTTTCGGTAGAAAATTCTATTCCACTATTTCTAGCCGCATCTTTAGCTGAAGGAGTAACAATTGTATCACAATTAATATACACTACTTTTTGACCCTGCTTTTCTGCAGTTTCAACATCTTTTACACAAATTAATTTTTTCATTCCTTCACATCCTTTCATTTATAAAAGTTCTTATATATTAGAACAATGATGCCAATAATCTTTCAGACGGTGAAGGTATAACCTCTGCATTTACTAATAACCCTTTTTCTTCTGCAATAGCTTTTCCTGTTTCAACACCAGTTTCAACAGCAGCTACATCTCCGGTAAAAGTAAAGAATGACTTACCTCCCAATCCATTTCCCAAACGAAGTTCAATCGGCTGCAATTCAGCAGATTTCAAAATTGCATCAGCAGCAATGACCATTGTTGACAGGGAGAAAGACTCCATAATTCCTAAAGCCTGAACTTCATCTGGCATCGTTGCACCTGTGATTGCAGGGAATACTGCCGGATTGACATTTGGTATAATAATAGAATCAACTAAAAATTCTTCTGCAAATCTTACACCAACACTTACTGAATCTTCAACTGCTGCAACATCACCTTGAACAATGGCAATATACTTTCCTGGGCAAGAAGAACCTGCTGTGACTATTTCCACTTCAGAAGTCTTTACCATCTGGTCTGCTGCATATATACCACGAGCAATGCTTGTAAACTCAACCATTCCTATTGCTTGTGACATATTATCCCCTCCTTATCACAATAAAATCATTTCCACATTCCACAACTGTTCCCGAAATACTTGCATGAATAGCAGCACTTAAACTATCTTCAGGAATTTTTCCAATTTGTTGTCCAAGTTCTACATGGTCACCAACATTAACAATTGGTACTGCAGGTGCTCCTACATGCTGTCTTGTTGCAATATGAACTTCTTCAGGATTTACCTGAACTTCAGTCATAGGAGCTGGCCTGTCAAAGTCATGCAAACCTAATCTGGCAATAAGACGCTTACTTGGAACTAACCTGTATTCACGGCTTTTGCGGGTAGTAAATTCCGACTTCATTGGTTTATATTTTATGTTCTGTTCTGCTAATTTTCCTTTAAAATAGAGATTTGCAGATTTCGGATAAAGCCCTGCTGGACATGAGAACAATTCACATAAATTACATTGACAGCAAAGCTGTGCAATCTTCTGCTCTTCAACATTCTTCAATGCATAATTTAAAGCTCTCATCATCTTGTGGGGTTGTGTACTATGTCCAAGAAGATAACGAGGGCACATATCTGTACACATACGGCACTGTTCACAGGAAGATCTATTTACTCTTTTCGCCTGTTCTATGCTAACAGATTTTTTACGAATCAGAGGATGATCTTTTTTCAAAATTACAAATCCCTTATTTTTCTTCGTAACATATCCATCTACATCACTCTTTACAGGTCCCATCATAGGGCCACCATCAATAACTGTATAATCATCAAAATTTTC
Organism: Clostridium coskatii; assembly: GCF_001675205.1. Taxonomy (NCBI): domain Bacteria; kingdom Bacillati; phylum Bacillota; class Clostridia; order Eubacteriales; family Clostridiaceae; genus Clostridium; species Clostridium coskatii. The sequence goes on from NZ_LROR01000030.1 coordinate 2,987, forward strand.
TATGCCACTCAGCTTCAGTACATCTATAACAGGTGTACCCACTGGTACCTTTACAGTCAAACGTTTAGGGATATCTCCTGCAACTGTGATATATTTTTCTGTAACTGGCACTCCCATAGAAGCGTGATAAATATTTAATGCCGTTTCTGCATTAACTACTACACAACCAACACTAATTGGAATACCCATTTCAGGAACAACTCTTCCAGTCAATTCATGAACTAGAACTTGTTCATCACCTGCAGGGTAAATATCAGGAATTTCTTTTACTTCAATAAAATCTCCTACTTGAAGTTCTTCGATTCTATTACGAAGTATAGAAATAACTTCCTTATGCTTTCCTTTAATGCCTATAAGTGCTTTATTTGCACCTACTAACTTTCCTGCTGATTCAAATCCTTTAATTATCTCATCTGGAAACATCCTCATCAGCTGCTGATCCACACGAAGCAGCGGCTCACATTCAGCTCCATTAAGAAGTATATATTCTGCCTTTGATGCTAGCTTTGCGTGGGTAGGAAATCCTGCCCCACCGGCACCAATAACACCAGCTTCTCGCACCATATCAAGAATACTCATTCCCGTACCTCCTGAGTTTATTCTACATTGCAGTCTTCATCAATAATTCCAACAACAACTGCATCAACCGGGATATCCTCACATTCATCTAACATTTTTCGAGCTGATGACCCGGTTGAAACAAGAACTCTATCTCCAATTCCGGCACTGATTATATCTGCAACAACTAAATGCTGACCAGCACCAGTTCCACCAATTACTT